>CACZNZ010000092.1 GCA_902782625.1 uncultured Lachnospiraceae bacterium
AGGAGAAAGATGAAGCGGCACCTGAATCAACTGAATCGGATACTCCGGTGGAAGAAGAGGTATCAGAGGAAGTGTCATCTGGTGAAGCAGAAACTGTTCAGGAAGATTCGGAAGGAGTTGTTGAAGAAGTTCAGGAAGAAGAGGCTTTAGAAGAACTGCCTGAAGAATATGTGCTGGGTATGCATACCCAGGCTGAGGTGGATGAGGCTCTGGAGAATCTAAAGACACTCAATCTGGAAGGTGAGGTTCTGGAAAGGGCAAAAAGGCTTCTCCTCCTGGAACTTGCTGGTTCTGAGGCAGAGCTTGATGCCTGGCTTGCTGAGCAGGCGAAGAAAGAAGAGGTTCAAAAAGAAGCTTCCGCACTGGATCAGGAAGAAGAGCTGGAAGATCTGTCTGAACTAGAGGGAATCGACCTGGAAGCTGAGCTGGAAGAGGCCCTGGAGGAAGAGTTCGATTCCGAAGATCATGAAGAAGAACTGCAGATTGAGGAAGAAATTCCGGTGAACGAAGAACCGCAGGATGCAGAAGAGACGAAGATAGAGGAAGAATCGGAGACTGAAGACAAAACAGAACCTCAGGAGGCAGAGCAGGAAAAACAGAATGAATACGGGGTGAGTGTAAGGACACCATTCGTACTGAAGAATTCTGCAAGCTACATAGACAGATTCAAAGATTATATTGTCGATACCCAGGAAAACAGAAAACTGTCAACCGGATTTAAACGGCTTGATGCCATGCTCCGTTACGGGCTGCATAAAGGAAGCTATTTCATAGATTCCCAGCCGCAGCATCTGAAAAATATTTTCATGCAGCAGATTGCGGATCGGGCAGCAGAGGGAGGAGTGGATGTTCTTTACATTTCCACAGAACTTTCCCGGTTTGACCTGATGGTAGAAACAATTTCCAGACTCAGTTATGAAATCAATGGCAAGAATCCGGAGAAAGCTGTTTCTGCCATGGCTATTATGACCGGAGAAGAAGGCGCAGACCTTTCATCCTTAGAAGATGAACTGAACTGGTACAGAGGAAGGATCAGCGAGCATCTCTTTATCTTTGACCAGGAATCCGTCGATGAGTTTCTGGAAGGAATGGAGGATGCGTCGGCAGGAGTTGTTCTTGAAGAGCTGATCAGATCCATTGTAAGAGATGGTGCTCATAAACCGGTGGTATTTATCGACAACATCGAGAATATCCTTTCGGTTGAAGAATCGGAAGATATGAAACCGTTGATGGACGGCATCAGGGAACTTGCCAAAGAACTTGGCATTCCGATTATTCTGTCTTACGGTTATGCACCAGAAGAATATGATTATGAACTCTATCCGGAAGAAAAAGACTTCCGTAAATCAATCGGCAATATGTGTGATGTCCATCTGGAACTTTCCTATGCAGATACCATCACGGAAGATCATGAAGAATTGACACCAGAAAAACTTAGAGAAATGTCAGAAGAAGGCGATAGTCTCCTTGTGGATATTCGTCTGTTGAGAAACAGAAGAACGACAAGAGCCGGATGCCAGATTCAGGCGACACCGAAGTTTAATTACTTTGAGGAGTAAGAATAAAAGACCTCAAAAAAAGTGCTGCGGAAAATTCTCCGTGGCACTTTGTAAAAAGAGAGTGAAATTAGCCGGATCCAGAACAATCCACGGGGTGACTTTAGGAGGCAGTGCAGGTAACTGCAAACGAATCAAGATCAACAAGACCAGAGTTACCTTGAAGGTAAAGAAGACATTTGCCTATGAGACCAGCAACAAACAGGTTGCCAAAGTATCATCAACCGGCAAGATCAAGGCAGTCGGCAAGGGGAAATGTAAGGTATATGTCTATGCACAAAACGGAAAATACAAGACAGTTTATGTGACCGTGAAATAATGATCATGGCATAATAAAAAGAGGCTTACCACCACAGATGGCAGGCCTCTTTTTTCAGTTGCTTATACCGATATCATCCGTCACAATTTTTACTTTATGACTGATCTTTTGAAGTTCTTCACATGGTTCGTAATCTTTTGTTCCGAAAAGATATTTATGAGCTTTGATGACGTTGGATTTTACCGTGATCGGAAAACCGTAATAGATTCCGTTATACCGACTGTCAACAGATTTAAACGGATAGGCTTCTGATTCTCCTAAGTCCATGAAAATCATGGACGTTGCCAGGCTCGTCATCTGAGAAGACGAAAGACTGGTTTTGCACTGCGGAAGAACTTTGGAAGCCAGAACAGGAATCTTCCATGGCTGCTTTCTGGCTTCGTTGAATATCCCCTTGATCACGAGACGCTGATGGTTTGCTCTGGCATGATCACCGCCTTCCATGTAACGGATCCGGGAATAGGCGACAGCCTGGTTGCCATCGAACTTATAAGTGCCCGTCTTTTTAAACTTTGGCGAATGGCCGCCGTTGATCTTGTTCATATTGCCGATATAATCGTTGAGATTCTTGAGCTCTTTCTTCGTTTCTATCGTAAGAGTGATGCCACCCAGCACATCAACTGCATCCGCCAATGCCTTGAAATTCACGGTGGCATAGTCCCGGATATTCAGGTCAAGATTACGATTGATTGTGCGGATTGCCATTTCAGGCCCTCCGTAGGAGTAAGCCGCATTGATTTTATCATAATTCCCGTCTATACTAACGTAGGTATCACGGTAGATCGACATCAGCTTGACAGATTTGCTGCTTTTTTTGATGCTGGCAATAATGATACTGTCAGTCCGGGATCCCTTCTCTGTGATCTTGTTGTTCTGATTATCCACACCAAAGAGGACAATGTTCTGATAGTTCTTCATATTCTTGTCTTTTTTATTGACTTCCAACTTGTCTGCTTTGACCGGTGTTTTTTTCACACTGGAAAATGAGGCAGTAAGGATAATGCGTGTCAGAATGAAGGAAGCCACCAGAATACAGACAGCTATTATGACGGGAAAAAGACAGCCCCTCTGACGGGGGCCGCGGTAACTGACATTGCTGGTTTTTCTATGTTCATGTTCATACTCAGAATATTCATTATTCATAATCTGTATCTCCTAGTAAGCATTTTTGTTGACAAATCCCTTGAATACCGTAAGGAAGAGGATCTTAATATCAAACCCAAGCGTCCAGTTTTCGATGTAGAAAAGATCATGTTCGATTCTTCGTAAAATAGAAGTATCTCCACGGTACCCGTTTACCTGAGCCCAGCCGGTCATACCCGGACGGACCTGATGCTTGATCATGTACCTGGGAATCTCTTCTTTGAATTTTTCCACAAACTGTGGGCGCTCAGGCCTTGGTCCGATGAGACTCATATCGCCTCTTAAGACGTTAAACAGCTGCGGGAGCTCATCGATACTTGTTTTCCTGATGATTCTCCCCACCGGAGTGACTCTCGGATCATTGCTGGTGGTCCAGCCCTGTTTTTCCTTCTTTTCGGACTGGACACCCATGGAACGGAATTTGTACATTTTAAATGGTTTGTTATGCAGACCGATACGCTCCTGTGTAAAAATGATCGGCCCCGGAGAGGTGGCTTTCACAAGGATGGCGGTCACAAGCATGACAGGCGAGAAGATGATCGTGCAGATCACACCACCGATCAGATCCATGACGCGCTTGATCATGGCATTGAAGGTATTGGTCAGAGGGACATTACGGATGTTGACGACCGGCAGCCCCATCAGATCCTCTGTTACAGGATTTGAGGAAATGAATTTATAGTAGTCCGGTACGAACTTGGTATGTACACCTGATTTCTCGCAGATGCTCACAATATCTTCCAGCTTATAATATTCTTTTAAGTTCAGGGTGATGGCGACTTCATCCATGCTTGTATTGGCAAGGAACTTTGGAAGGTCTGCCATTCTGCCGATGCAGAATATGTTTTTATAGCTGAATTCTTCTCCCATGTTATCATCAAAGATACCATGAATCATATAACCCCACTGCGGATTGGCCTTGATCCGGTCGATATAGGCCTCTGCGGCGGTGCTGAAACCGATAATGATGATATGCTTTAAATTGTTGCCGCGTCTTCGTGTTTTCTCCAGGACAGTCCAGACGATGGCTCTTTCTATGATCGTCATAAGGATCATCATAAAATAGAATAGAAGAAGCAGACTTCTTGAAACATGCTCAATCCCCAAAACGACGGTAAGCAGCATGATAAATATCATACCCACTGTGTCCGCCTTGATGATGTTGGCATATTCTGTCACACGGCTTCTTTCCCTCTTTGGCTTATAGAGGTTGAACTTCATATATAATAGAAGAAAAATGGGAATCGCCGCGATAATCATCGGCTGGTATTGAGAGAGCTTGCGCCAGTACCCGTATCGGGGCATAATAGATTCAAATAAAGGACAAATATACCGTATATAATAACTGAAACAGAATGCGGCATAGATGACCAGCGCATCAATCACGACATGAAGTCTGTTAAAATATTTCTGATTTTCCTTAATCATGCCATACCTCCAATTTGGGAATGGGATTTATATCTTGTTTATGATACAATAAACTTCTGAAATACTCAAGTTTTTCTTTGTTATTCCTGTTTTAAAAACACTTTTTTGTCAAAAAAGGAACACAGATTGTACACAAATCACTGTTAATATCAGGTTACATCTTGAGAAGAAAGGAGAAAACATGATGAATGATTATGATTATAGGTATGAAGGCGAAGAACGGACAGAATATTCTCCAATCCCGGAAGACCCCATTTATCAGCCCGGAAAAAGAGGCGGAGAGAAAAAAGGTGTGCTTGCATGGATTGGCAAAGTAGTTGTTTCAGCTCTTCTTTTCGGATTGATCGCCGGAGGAACCATGGCGGGAATCAATACCGTTTCCAACCATTTTGCCTCCAAAGATCATGTGGAGACAACAGTGGAAGAAGACCAGAAAGAAGAATCCAGTCAGACAGAAACCGGAGCGGCATCTAATACCGGGAACAGCCAGGTTGTGACGCAGGATATCTCGGAAGTCGTTGACAGCGTGATGCCGTCAGTGGTATCAATCACTGGAAAGTTCCAGACTCAAAGCTTTTTCGGAACCCAGCAGTCTGAAGGAGCAGGGTCCGGGTTCATCATCGCCAAGACAGATGATGAGTTGATGATTGCCACCAACAACCATGTGGTTGCTGATTCCACGGAACTTACGGTAGGATTTATTGATGGCAAAACGGCAAAGGCATCGATTGAGGGAGTGGATTCTTCGGCAGACCTTGCCGTAATCTCTGTAAAGCTGGCAGATCTTGAGAAAGATACCCTTTCCAAAGTGAAAGCGGCAACCCTTGGATCTTCTGACAATCTGAAAGTCGGCCAGACAGTCATCGCCATCGGCAATGCCCTTGGATACGGACAGTCTGTTACGACCGGTGTAATCAGTGCCAAAGACAGAGAACTGAACTTTACAGACGGCAACATGGGCCTTCTTCAGACGGATGCGGCGATCAATCCCGGCAACAGCGGCGGTGTATTGATCGATACTTCCGGCAAGGTCATTGGCATCAACAATGCGAAGCTTGCAGATACTTCCGTAGAAGGAATGTGCTATGCAATTCCTATCTCAACGGCGAACACGATTCTGAACAAGCTGATGAACGCAGAACAGGTTGATGAGAAAAATGCAGCCTTCCTCGGGGTGAGAGGAAAAGACATTACCAGTCAATACTCTCAGGCACTGGGTATGCCAACAGGCATCTATGTAGCTTCTGTAGTGGAAGGATCTCCGGCAGAAAAAGCAGGGATCAAGGTTGGTGATGTCATCACAAAACTTGACGGAAACAATGTATCCAGCATGAAAGGCCTGATTGAGAAACTTGCTTACAGCAAAGCCGGTGATAAAGCAAAAGTCACCGTGAAAAGAGCGAACCAGAGTGGCGAGTACAAAGAGAAAGAATATACCGTCACACTTGGTAAGAAGAGCGATTTCAAAGACGCATCAGAGACTACTGAAAACAATAACCAGGATGGCAATTTCCCAAACAACGGACAAAACGGCAACGGTAATAACGAAATTGATCCCTATGGTAATGACAATGGCAACAATTATGATTACGGTAATGGAAGTGGCAATGGGCAGCCTGTAGATCCCTTTGATTTCTTCTTCAATTACTAAACATAGCAATGAAACAGCAAAATAAAAGACTTTTATTCCCGGGTTTGCATGGCCGGTAATAAAAGTCTTTTTTTGTTTGATACGGGGAATTACTTCATGAGAATTCCCAGGATTTTATTGGATCTTGCTACGAAGTCGGTCATTTCTTCCGGTTTCAGCGGATGGTTGGACAATCTTGCCAGATCGTAGATCTGCTGACAGATCATGGTCCTCTCTTCGCTTTCCTCATGATTCAGGACATATTGGACAAGGTCATTGTTGAGATTGAGTACCAGTGTTTCACCCTGGGTACCCATACCTGTCATGCTTTGGCTCATGCCGTACATTTCCATCATCTCCGACATTCTTCTTGTCTGTTCGGATACCGTGATCATCGCAGGAGTTTCGGCGTTTTTCAGCTTTTCGACCTTGAGGATCAGGTTTTCCTCACCTGTAGCCTTTTTAAAGATCTCAGCAAGCTTCTCGGTGAATTCTTTTTCTTCATCTTCAGAAAGCTCTTCCTTGAAGTTGCCGGTCAGATCGGCATCGATTCGCATAAACTGTACATCCTGGTTGCGCTGCTCGAGATAGGTGATAAAGGTGGAGTCAATCTGATCGGTCAGATAGACAGCATCCATGGACTCTTCGCGGAACATGTTCATGTACTGGGACTGGGCAATCTCATCCGTAATGTAGAATACCTTGTTTTCGTAGGTTTCTTTTCCTGCTTCGAGGTATTCCGGCAGTGTGATGAATTTGCCTTCCATATTTTTAAAGATCAGATAGTCTTTCATTCTGTCGCTGAATTTTTCATCACGGATGCAACCGAATTTAATAAACGGACTGATGTCATCCCAGTATTTTTCATAGTTTTCGCGGTCGGTCTTACACATACCTGAAAGCTTCTCGGCAACTTTTTTGGTAATGTAGTTGGAGATCTTCTTTACAAATCCGTCATTTTGCAGAGCACTTCTGGAAACATTGAGCGGCAGATCAGGACAATCGATGCAGCCTTTGAGAAGAAGCAGGTATTCCGGGATTACTTCCTTGATGTTGTCTGCAATAAACACCTGATTGTTATACAGCTTGATCGTTCCCTCGATCGTGTCATACTTGGTGTTGATCTTCGGGAAATACAGGATACCTTTCAGATTGAAAGGATAATCCATATTCAGATGGATCCAGAACAGAGGCTCTTTATAATCATGGAATACATTGCGATAGAATTCCTTGTACTCTTCATCGGTACAGTCATTCGGATGCTTGGTCCAAAGAGGATGAATCTCATTAACAGGCTTAGGCCCTTTTTCTTCCTCCTCCTCTTCTTCATCAAGTTCTACATCGTTAAGCTCTGTCTCTTCGCCTTCTGATGGTGTCTCATCAACGATTTCCGGGATGTCTTCTTTTGCTTCTTCTTCCTCTGCCGTCTCGTTGGTAAAGTAAATCTCGACAGGCATAAAGGAGCAGTATTTTTCAAGCACTTCACGGACACGGTACTCATTGCAGAACTCATAGCTGTCTTCGTTCAGATAAAGTGTGATTTTTGTTCCACGTTCCGTACGGTCGCCTTCTTCCATCTCGAATTCTGTTCCGCCGTCACATTCCCAGTGAACAGGAACAGCACCATCTTTGAAAGAAAGGGAGTCAATCGTTACCTTGTCTGCAACCATGTATGCAGAATAGAACCCCAGGCCGAAATGACCGATGATCTGCTCTTCGCTGGCTTTATCTTTGTACTGATTCAGAAATGCTTCGGCACCGGAGAAGGCGATCTGGTTAATATATTCGTCTACTTCTTCTTCGGTCATACCGATTCCGTTGTCCACAAATGTTATGGTTTTTTCTTCGGGATTGACACTGACATCAACCCGGTATTTTGTGCCTTCCGGCTCATCAAATTCTCCCATCACAGAGAGTTTCTTTAACTTGGTTACGGCATCACAGCCATTGCTGACCAGCTCTCTGATAAAGATATCGTGGTCAGAATAGAGCCATTTTTTAATAATCGGAAAAATATTTTCACTGTTGATTGAAAGATTTCCTTGCTTTGCCATATCTGTTACATCTCCTTTTACTTGTATTGCCCAAATATCAGGGCATTCTAATCATTCAATAGTAACATAGTAACACAAAAAAGAAGGATGTCAAGGAAAAACTAGCACTCGTCATATAAGAGTGCTAACAGAATCAAAAGCAATCGAACAAATATTCGATTGGTCTGTACATTTTTGTGCGTGTCTGATATAATAGACAAACCGAAAAAATATGTCAGAACGACATTTCATGATAAGAAGGAAGGAGCAGGGATGGATCATTTTGAATTAGTATCGGAATTTGAACCTACCGGGGATCAGCCACAGGCAATCGAGGCGCTTACACAGGGTTTTCGGGAAGGCAATCAGTTTCAGACACTGCTTGGCGTGACCGGATCAGGAAAAACCTTTACGATGGCAAACATCATACAGGCGTTGAATAAACCGACCCTGATCCTTGCGCATAATAAGACACTTGCGGCACAGCTCTACAGTGAATTCAAAGCCTTTTTTCCACATAACGCTGTGGAATACTTTGTGTCTTATTACGATTATTACCAGCCGGAAGCCTATGTTCCGTCGACAGATACTTATATAGAGAAAGACTCTTCCATTAATGATGAGATTGACAAGCTCCGTCACAGTGCAACGGCAGCGCTGATCGAGAGAAAGGATGTCATCGTGGTTTCTTCGGTTTCCTGTATCTACGGAATCGGAAGTAAGAATGATTATGCTCAGATGATGATTTCCTTGCGGCCGGGGATGCAGATTGACCGGGATGAGGTAATCCGAAAGCTGATTGACATCCAGTATGTGAGAAATGAACTGGATTTTAAAAGAGGGACATTCCGTGTCAGGGGAGATGTGCTTGAAGTGGTTCCTGTCTCTACATTTGAAGATGCCATCAGGGTGGAATTCTTCGGAGATGAGATTGACCGGATCATGCAGGTGGATCTGTTGACAGGTGAGATCAAAGCCAGCCTTCATTTTGCGGCGATTTTCCCTGCATCTCACTATGTTGTTCCCGAAGAACAGATTGAGAGAGCCGTTGGGACAATCAAGGAAGAATTAAAAGAGCGTGTTGTCTGGTTTCAGGAGCATGATCAGCTGCTGGAAGCACAGAGGATTTCGGAACGGACGAATTTCGATATGGAGATGCTCAAAGAGACTGGTTTTTGTTCCGGTATCGAGAATTATTCGAGACATTTGACAGGGCTGGCACCCGGCCAGACACCCTATACGCTGATCGATTTCTTCGGGGATGATTTCCTGATGATTGTCGATGAGTCCCATATCACGATTCCCCAGGTTAGAGGCATGTATGCAGGGGACCGTTCCAGGAAGCAGACGCTGGTGGATTACGGATTCCGTCTGCCGTCTGCGCTGGATAACAGACCACTTAATTTCGAAGAGTTTGAAGAGAGAATCGATCAGATGCTTTTTGTGTCTGCCACACCGAATGTGTATGAAGATACTCATGAGTTGTTCCGGACGGAGCAGATTATACGGCCGACGGGACTGCTCGATCCGCCAATCGAAGTCAGACCGGTAGAAGGACAGATCGATGATCTGATCTCGGAGATTCACAAGGAAGTGGATAAGCACAACAAAGTGCTGGTGACGACATTGACCAAGCGAATGGCAGAGGATCTTACGGACTATATGAAAGATTTGGATATCAGAGTAAAGTATCTGCATTCTGATATCGATACACTCGAGCGGATTGAGATTGTCCGGGATCTTCGTATGGGTGTCTTTGATGTCCTTGTGGGAATCAACCTTCTGAGGGAGGGGCTGGATATTCCCGAAGTGACGCTGATTGCGATTCTTGATGCCGATAAAGAAGGTTTTCTCCGGTCGGAGACCTCGCTGGTTCAGACGGTGGGGAGGGCTGCCCGGAATGTGGACGGCCATGTAATTATGTATGCTGATACGATAACGGATTCCATGAAAGCTGCTATTGATGAGACGAACAGAAGACGTGGGATTCAGATGAGGTACAATGAGGAACACGGTATAACACCGACTACCATCCGCAAGGCAGTCAGGGATCTGATCTCCATAACAGCCGATGAGGAAGATGAGCCAAAGACAGCTTCTCTTAAGAAGGATGTGGAGTCCATGGACCGGAAAGAACTGAAAGAGCATATTGCGAAACTGACGAAGAAA
>CACZNZ010000093.1 GCA_902782625.1 uncultured Lachnospiraceae bacterium
GCCCGGCGTTTTCCGCTATCCATCTCATTATCCCTCATCCGATAAATCCCACACGTCGGGCTTCTTCGATCAGTTCGTCGTCGCTCATCCGCTCAACTGTGGAAACCGCCATCACTGCCATTGCTTTAGAGCAAATGACTGTTTTATAAAACCATTAGATATATCGCATGTTACTGACTAACGCCCTGAACACTTGCCTCTGCCTCTTTTCTTCTTCTCAATACAGCTTGCCCCCATGAGATGTGTTTCCATATCCCTTTGTCAGGCAATTCAATGATACAGGATAAAACTGAAATTAGTCCAGCCATTTGTCGGGGCTTTCGTATCCGTCGCCAAAGAATGGGTCGTTCAACGAACCGCCTGGAGCGCCATCGTAGTCTTCCACTTTTTCCCCCTGTTCGGAGTATGTGGCTTTTTTACTATCCATATCATATTTCCAAGTTTCTATGTGGGGAGGCAATCCGTTGGCGAAGTCTTCTCTACCCGTCACTTCAATACTGGCAATGTCATTCATCGACTCCACCTTCTGTAGTTGAGCAATGAAATGTGGGGCTGATACTACGTAGGTTTCTTCATCATCGTACTCCTGCATTTCAAGGTCCTCGGTATCAAATGGATGGGTCTCTTCCTCCCATTCATAGGTGATTACGCCCTTGCGCAGTAGTTCCAACACCTCTTCGATGCTCCCTTGCTGGCCCATTTCCTTGGGATAGAGCCTGGCATTAATTGGGCCTCCGTCTCCGTCACCCATACCTTCATAGCGAATATTGTCTCCGTTTTTAAGGGTGATAGTCAAACAGATCGTGAAACTGCTGCTGCTGGAATTGGTTACGAAATCCGTTCTGATCTTCATGATTATTCTCCTCCTGTAATGTGTTTCTTCTCGTCGTCACAAAACACGATCTCCGGCATGAGCGGACAGCCGCCCATGCAGAGCTCCTTTTTTTCACATCCCGGACATGCGCTGCGCATCCTGTCACGGAATGCCTCGAAGGGTGTGCTGTTCCAAGCCTGTTCGATAGTGCTACCCCGTAAGGGAACGTAGTAGCGTCGGTTCTGGTCGAAGCTGCACGGCGTCATGTACATGTCCGCGCTGATGTAGCAACTGTAGCGCCCGCCTTCGCAAGTGTCCAACGATTCCGGTAGTATGTTCTTGCAGTAGTGAATCGCTCCCGGTACATTGCAACTGTCCATACCCACCTTGAATGGGTGTTTCCGGTCCACTCGGACAAAAAACTCCGCCACGCGCGGGTCGTGAAAGTTCAGCACGTTGGCTCTCGTGCCCTGTCCTGCGGGCTTGTGCAGCAGGAAGATCACCGCGTTGATTCCTTTGGGAAAATCATCTCCTTCCAGCCGTTGGGTGGCCTCGTCGATGGAGTTCTTGCCCAGCACATAGTGGATGTTCGTCTTGACGCCCGCATCCAGCAACATCTTTATGGCGTTCAGCGTGTATTCGCTCCTATACCAGCTCACCGCTACCGCACCGCAATACTTTTTGCATTGTACGGCGATTTCCGGCGTCATACCGTAACCGGAAGTAGTGAAGTTAGGCACCAGGTCGTTCTCGCGGCAGATTTTCAGTAGTTCCGCAAAGTGCTCGTGTTGGTCCGGATCGCCGCGCCCGCCCAGCGCGAACTGGTTGCAGCGGTGCTTCGACTGCTCGGCGATCCACCGGAAGTCCTCCAGTGCCATGTTGGGCTGCTCCACCGTCAGCCCGCTTTGGTAACAGCCGATGCCCGCTTTAGCACACAATCCTGTCTTGCCGTGGATACAATGTCCCATCACGCCCACATCTATCAAGTGAGGATAACTCGCCATGAACGGGTCGACACCGGTGTCTTTGCCATTCTCATCCAGTATACCCGTGCGCACATACGCCCCGGTCTCGGTATCAAAGGCCGAGCGGAAGTGGTAACGTACATCGTCGATGATGTATCTCAAACAATCACCTCGAAAGCAATTGTGCTATTAGTTCATTTAGTTAGATTCATCTTGACATAGAGTATCTAGTATTTCCATGTTGTCAAATAGCTCTCTTATTGTCATTTTGCTCATTTTTCTTTCTCGACATATCCTTATTTTTTTAGATTACTGAACAGGTTTGTTTGAACTATAAGGTCGTTTGTTTCTGTGATCTCATTATACATCGTTGGGACGTATAATCGGGTTCGAATTGATATATCTGTATTGCTGTCTGCTTTTGCATAAAGTTGATATACCTGGTAATTCGGCATATAGTTCCCTGTTGACTCAACATAAGTTTCAAAATAGTCCAAAGCATACATCCATGCAATTTTGAGTATTCTCCCTTTGTGTAGCAAACCATCTTTTCGTTTTGGGAAATCCTCTATTATCTTCTTTTTTATCGCTCTGTGCGTGCACAGCTTCATAATTTGTAAAAACACAGCACATCTGCTTTGCAATTGTTTCTCAGTGAGAAACATATTATCTGTTAATGGTAGCTTCGTCTTTAACTCAGAATAATTTGCTGCCCATGCTTCCCAAGCAGGTTCGAAAAGACGTGGCTCCAACCATGAAGAGGCAGGATTCTGATAGAGCTTTGTGATTTCGAGTGCTGTCTTTTCAAAAACCACCGTCACTTCAAAGCTGCCCATCTTTTCCGTGCAGTCCTTTAGACAGTCAATACCCCCATTGTTTTCAACTATAGATTGATAAAACACGGGCGGAATATGATCAAAGGTATCATAGGAGAACTTATATCCATTTAGACAAATCTCCGGCGGTGCTATTTCCTCTATTTCCTCAATTATAACGGATTCACATAATTCTTCCACCTTTTCCTGCTTAGGTGCTTTTTTTGTGCGCTTTGGTTTGAGAATATCACGTTTACCGTCAATACTCAATTCTGCTTTATGTATAGTTTTCTTCTGAGACGGAATAATAATCAGCTTCTCAATACCCAGATCATCGCCTTCGATTTTGTTGTCGACAATCATCTTCGCAAGCTTATCAATACTATCCCTATACTTATCCCATCCATATCTTGCTTCTTTCCCTGTATCTCCAAAAATTCCGATTGGCCATGTTTCATCTACCCAAGCCCCTTGAGCAAAAACAGGAGCCTCTGTCAGGTACTTCACCATTTCTTCCCTTGCTTTTTCATGTGCTTCGCCTTTACTGTTTACCAGAGTCGCGGCTTTTGCGTTCAATTCTTCATCATTCCAGACTGTACAACCAGATGACTCTCCATGTGAATCCCATACAAGGCTGACGTCTATTGTTTCCAAATCCTTGATTGCAGGCAGGTTTTTCCGAAGCGCACTTTTAGCATTATCATACAATCCCAACTGGCCCAGCAAGCCGATCAGTGCTTCTTTCGAAGTAATGGATGAATAACGTGCCAAAGGATTCTCTGTTCGAATTCTTTCGGCTTGTTTGCGTGTTATCGTACTCTTGGCAAAGTATTCTTCACCGGTTTTATCCACTGCACGGACGACCAGAATAAAGCTACTTGAACTTGAATTGGTCACAAAATCTGTTCTGATTTTCATATTATCCTTCCTCTAAATAAAAGATCAACAAGGCATTTCCCAAGCCAACCTATTCTCCTGTCTTTTTTCGCAGCCCATCTCGTTATCCCTCATCCGATAAATCCCACACTCCGAGCTTCTTCGATCAGTTCGTCGTCACTCATCCCTCACTTTACTGGTGCCTCGGAAATCGGCCTCGATTTGGATTTGTAGTGACGATAGATTGTCGTTCCGGGATTGGCATAAATCGTATAGCCTCGACATCTGCGGAATGGATTGTTATTCACGCAATATGCATCTCCATGTGCGATGAATACCTTTAGTCCGGAATCGGTAAAGGCCCATTGATCCATGGCTGTGCACATTTGTACGTCGATTCTCTCCAGCGCTTGGCAGTTGGCAAATGCTTCCTTTCCAATAAAACCATCAAAGCTATTATGAATCTCAACTTCTTTCAACACGGTACAGTTTTTAAAGGTCAGGGTGTTTATATTCTTTAGCGATGCAGGCATCCGGATCGATTCAAGAGCGGTGCAGTTGGCAAATGCTCCCTTGCCGATCTCACGGATGCTGTCGGGAAGAATGACTTTTTTCAGCTTTGCGCATCCCGAAAACGCGTACTGCCCAATGGATAGATAGCCCTCCGGGATCTCAATGGCTTCGATCTCCTGATAATTATCCGGCAGCTTTCCGGGAACTACGCCGCCAATGCCCAGGACCTGCTTTCCATCCACTTCCCGAGGGAAAACGACGTAAGAATCTTCTCCCATATATGCGCCGATGATGCCATCCTTCTTTTTTGTGAATTTCCACGCTGCCGCAAGCTTGTCATCCAATCCCAGCATTTCTTTCGCCTGCAAAGCCTCCGCGAAATGCACTTGTCTGTATTCCATCAGCCAGGCAGCAATCTGAATTCTTTCCAGTTTGACGGCAGCGCTGCACAGCTTGTCCATATGCTCGGCTTTCAGGATTTTGAGTGGCTCCAGAGCCGTCAGCACATCCAATCGGTCCTCTTCAACGCAGGTCATCAGGATATCCGCC
>CACZNZ010000094.1 GCA_902782625.1 uncultured Lachnospiraceae bacterium
AAGCTTTCTGCAGCCCATATTGATAAGAGGAGCAAGTATAGCAGGCAGGATAAAGGAGATCAGAATCAGTCCGACCCAGTCCATGCCGGTGATAGCAGCCTTGCTTCCCGCCTCGATATCGGCAAGCCAGCCCTGGAAAACACCAATCTGCCCTACCAGGCCACAGGTTCCCATCCCGGAATCGATGGCAGGCCCGTTCATTTTCAGATGGAAAACGCAGGTAGCGATGGGCCCTGTGATCGCGGAAGCCAGTGTCGGTCCTATCCAGATTCTCGGGTTCTTCACGATATTGGGCATCTGGAGCATCGAAGTTCCGATACCCTGAGATACAAGACCTCCCCATTTATTCTCTTTGAAGGACATTACTGCAAATCCTACCATCTGGGCACAGCACCCTGCCACTGCAGCGCCTCCCGCCAGACCGGTAAGCCCCAATGCAGCACAGATCGCTGCGGAAGAAATCGGCAAGGTCAAAGCAATTCCTACCACAACAGATACCAGAATACCCATCAGGAAAGGCTGAAGCTCTGTAGCCCACATGATGATATCGCCAACTTTCATTGCCAGTTTCCCAATCGTCGGTGCCATCAGCCAGGATAAAAGGATACCGGCACCGATGGTTACCAAGGGCGTTACCAGAATGTCTACCTTTGTCTCTTTGGAAATCATCTTACCGATCTCTGAAGTGATGATCGCAATGAAAAGAACCGATAAGGGACCTCCTGCCCCACCCAGCGCATTGGCTGCAAAACCGACTGTGATCATGGAAAACATGACAAGGGGCGGACACTTCAGAGCAAATGCAATGGCCACCGCCATGGCCGGTCCGCTCATGGCCATGGCCAGACCGCCGACCGTGTATTCCACTCCAGATACGGTAGCAACAGTGGCTGTCAGGAACGGCACGTGAAAGAGCGTTCCAATCGTATTGATGATCGTACCAATCAGCAGGGAACAGAAAAGCCCCTGTGCCATGGCTCCCAGTGCATCGATTCCATATCTCTGCAGGGAAATTTCTATGTCTTTTTTCTTTAAAAAACCTTTCATTCCATTCATATTTTTCACCTCGTAAATATGATATTTTCTTTCTGGCTTATGATATCAGGCACTGGTTTCCCTCAGCTCTGACTGTAACTTTTCGGTTCATAGATGACTACCGCATCCAGGCTTTCAATGAGATAGCCCTTCTCCCGGAGCATATTCTCAATCTCATCCAATATAGATTCTGACCGGGCCTCCACCGTATGGAAGTGATAGCCGTCGGTGATGTTCTTAAGGGGAGTAGATACTCCGCTGACCAGGTCTGCCATAAAGTGATCCACATCCCTCTTGGAAGCGATATCCAGAGGTTTTCGGATGGTTCCGTATATCCGATGGTCCACATAGATATCCATCACCTTACCTCCCAGATTAACAATACTGATCAGCTCGTCCTCCGTCTGTTCATCTGTATGCTTCACTTTATACACCCGTCGGCATTTATCTGCATGAAGCATAAGATACCCCTTACTGGTAGACATGATATTCGGGTACGTGCTGCGCAAAATCGCGATATCTGTGACGACAACCTGACGGCTGATTCCAAACCGGTCTGCAATCACTGTCCCTGACAGAGGCTCCGAACTGGACTCCAGCAGTTCGAGTATTCTGTTCCTTCGTTCTTCTGTCTTCAGTCTGCTCAATAAATCACCCCCTGTGAAATCATATCTCCTGCAGAATATCACTGTCATGAGGTATCATATCACAAAAAGGCAAAGCTGACAAGACAGATATATAATTATTTTTTGACAGTATTAATGTCATCTATTTCCTCACCATCGCCCCTGGATCGGCCCTCAATCTATATGTCCCGCGTCTCTGCGTTTAGGCGGACTTGCTTCCAACCCATGGGTTTTCCCAGCTTTTTTGGTAACCGCTTATTTCATATTTGCCATGACATATTTGTGACAAACAAGATGTTATTCTTTCTCCCGTACAAAGCAGAAGCATCCTTAGATAGGATATCTCTTGATAAATATCGAAATATGACAATTTAAGATAAGAAACGAGGTGTAGAACTATGAAACAACTATATGAGACCCATTCCAATATATATGCTGAGGAAGATGAGGCCATCTTCCGGACAATGTTAGACAAAGTAGAAAGTGAAACCCAGCTTTATGCGGACGATGATCCGATGCTGAAGAATTTTGCCGGAAGAAAAGATGTGTATGAGACATCTCTCTCCTTCTGGCCGGACCAGTTTTGCTCTGAGAATAAAATCACGAAGAAAGGTCTGGTGCCGGAACGATATACGCTCGAAGGCGACCGATTCCGGATCAAAGCCATGACACGTCCGGCAACGGCAGTAGGCGGCGATTTCTACGACTGCTTCCGGCTGGATGAAAACAAGGTCTGCATTTTTATGGGTGACGTTTCCGGCAAAGGGATTTCCGCAGCAATCTATATGGCCATGGCAAAGACACTCATCCGGGAGAAGCTGGCCGCCGGACTTAGTCCGGCGCAGGTACTGCATCATACCAATGAGGAATTGTGTGTGCATAACCCGGAGGGATTGTTCGCCACTGTTTTTGCGGCGGTCCTGAACACAAAGACCGGGGATCTGCATTATGCCAACGCAGGACACACCTTTCCGGTGCTTCTAAAAAAAGAACCGGCGTTTCTGTATCCGGACAGCGGCATAGCCTTAGGATTGTTTGAAGACGCTGAAATCCGGGATGAAAGCATGCATCTGCCCTGTGGAGAAGGTATTCTGCTTTACACAGACGGCGTGACGGATGCCGTGAACCCATGGCGGGAATTCTTCGGCAAGGATCGGCTGCTGCAAACGGTCAGCCTCGCTGTGGAGAAAGAGATTTCTCCTGAAAAAGTCATGCATCAGATCAGTGCTTCGGTAGGCGATTTCTGCAACGAAACGGAACCTTTTGACGACATGGCAGTGCTGATACTGCTCAGGTCAAAAGAACAAACGGGTTGCGCAAGCCATACACTACCGGTTGCTCTTTCATCCTTTGACGAAATCAGAAAAGTCGTGTTCGAGACCGCCGGAGATACTCCAAAGACCCGGAAAGCACTGCTTGCCTGTGACGAAGCCCTGGCAAATATCGTCCGTTATTCCGGTGCGCAAACACTCGTTTTTTCCTGTGACATGAAAGATGACGAACTGTGCATTACCTTTACGGATAACGGCATTCCTTTTGATCCCGTCTCTTCACAGGCAGGAGAAAAAGACTTTGATCTGCTTGATCACGGCGGCATGGGACTGAGTATCATCCGGCAATCCGTCTCTTCCATCCGTTATGAGCGAAAGAACGATCAAAATGAACTGACTATGTGTTTTTTCCTAAGCGAAAGTATATAGACTGATTCCCTTTTTTCCTGTATAATTATGTCCAAAGAATGCTTTTGGTCAAATCTTAATA
>CACZNZ010000095.1 GCA_902782625.1 uncultured Lachnospiraceae bacterium
ACCTTTCAAGGACATTAAAAGAAGGAGACGAACGTTATTTTGCAGGGATTCCTGTATTCAAAGACGGCAGATGGATGATGGAACAGCCAGAGATTCTATCCAGAGAGAAATATCTGGAAAAAACCAAATCTCTGCAGCCGGTATATCCTTTAACTACAGGACTTAAAAACACTGTCCTGCGTAAGGCACAAAAGGAAGCCTTTATTATGGCAGCACCGGAGGAATATCTGTCGGAGGAGATGAGAGAATACTATCAGTTGATCCCCGAAGCGGAAGCGTTGCATGAGATACATTTTCCTTCAGGAGATAAGACCCTGATAGAAGCCAGAAAAAGGATTATCTTTGATGAATTCTTTCATTTTTTCTACGCGCTTGCTCTTGTAAGGGAACAGGAAGAAAAGTCTTTGAACAATCATAAGATTGTGATGGATGAAAAGATCCAGGCCTTTATGGACAGCCTGCCTTTCCCTTTGACGAAGGCACAAAAAAGAACAATATTTGATATCAGAAAGGATTTTTTGGGTACGGCAGCCATGAATCGGCTGGTGCAGGGGGATGTCGGTTCCGGCAAAACCATCGTGGCTGTCATTGCCATGTATGCAGCGACGCTGTCAGGTTATCAGGCGTGTATGATGGTACCTACGGAAGTCCTTGCCGATCAGCATTTCCAATCGATCAGCGATTATCTGACTCCTCTGGGCATCAGGATCGCCATCTTAAAAAGTGCAACGCCTGGTGTCAAAAAACGAAAAATTAAAGAGCAGTTGAAAGCCGGAGAAATCGATATACTGATTGGGACGCATGCAGTGATACAACAAAGTGTCATCTTTCGTGATCTTGCGCTGGTAATTACAGATGAACAGCACAGGTTCGGTGTACGACAGAGAGATAATCTGATGAAAAAAGGGGAGGGTCCCCATGTGCTGGTCATGAGTGCTACCCCGATTCCAAGAACCCTGGGTATCATTTTGTATCGGGATATGGACGTCAGCATCATTGATGAGCTTCCTGCCATGAGACGCCCCATTAAAAACAGTGTTGTCGGGAAACAATACCGTCCGCATGCATGGAGGTTTATCGAAAAGCAAATCGCTATGGGGCATCAGGCTTATGTAATCTGCCCGATGATTGAAGCTGACGAAGAGAGTGATCTTGAAAATGTGGAATCCTATTCGCAGTTGCTCTCCCAAGCCATGCCTTCTTCTGTAAGGGTAGAAAGTCTGAACGGCAGGATGAGTGCGGATGAAAAAAGCGATATCATGAAGCGTTATGCCGCAGGTGAGATTGATATTTTAGTATCGACAACTGTCATTGAGGTAGGAATCGATGTGCCTAATGCCACAGTCATGCTGATTGAAAATGCAGAACGCTTTGGATTGTCTCAGCTCCATCAGCTCAGAGGTCGTGTCGGAAGAGGCAAAGATCAGAGTTACTGCATATTTCTGGCAGGTACCGATCAGCCCGAAGCAATAGAAAGGCTTATGGTAGTTGGTCGTTCGAATGACGGATTTGCTATTGCCAAAGAGGATCTGAAACTGAGAGGACCCGGAGATTTCTTTGGAACCAGGCAAAGCGGTTCTTTGGATTTTGCGCTTGGAGATATCTTCGCGAATGCGGATATCATGAAAATGGCTTCGGAAGCCGTGGATTATCTCAGGGAACAGGGGGAATTGGTCGATCAGATGTCAATGGAACAGATGGCTGAGAGGCTGAACTTCGCCAAAAATATCTAAACAAACCGGAAAGATTCTTTTGCTTGACAAAACTGTAAGATATTGTACAATAATATCTAGTGGAAAAATTTTTCCACAATATCTTGTTATCAGAAAGGACAGGACATGAGAGTCATCGCGGGAAGTGCCAGACGGCTTCAGTTAAAGACCGTACCGGGGAATGATACCCGGCCTACGACAGACAGAATCAAAGAAACTCTTTTTAATATCATCTCATTTGATGTGGAAAACTGCAGGTTCCTTGATCTGTTTGCCGGGAGCGGAGGTATTGGGATTGAAGCATTAAGTCGCGGTGCCGACAAGGCTGTTTTCGTAGAGAACAATAAAAAAGCTGTATCCTGTATTCGCGAGAATCTGGCGCATACTCATTTAGATGGACGGGGAACTGTCATGGCCACAGATGTCCGTCATGCATTAGCTATGTTGTCTGAGCCATTTGATTTCATATTCATGGATCCGCCATACGGAAAAGGACTCGAAGAAGAGGTCTTAAGGCTTCTTGCCGACAGTCCGGCATGTACAGACGACACACAAATCATCGTGGACTCCGATCTTGAGACATCCTATGATTATGTGGATCAGCTTCCTTTTGTCATAGCGAGAGAGAAGATTTATAAGACAAATAAACACACATTTATGAAGAGACGGTAAAATATGATTACAGCAATTTATCCGGGCAGTTTTGACCCGGTTTCCAACGGACACCTGGATATCATCAAGAGAGCCTCCGGTATTTTTGACCGAGTGGTTATTGCTATTTTGAACAATCGTGCCAAGAGGCCTCTGTTTGATCTCGAAGAACGAATCGAGATGTTGGAAGAAGTAACCCAGGATCTTCCTAATGTAACAATTACTTCCTTTGATGGACTTTTAGTGGATTTCAGCAAGAAGATTGGAGCAAATGTGATTATCCGTGGCATTCGTGCTGTTTCGGATTTTGAGTCGGAACTGATGATGGCTCAGACGAACAAACAGCTTTATGATGAGCTCGAGACAATGTTTTTTGCGACGAGTGCCAAGTACTCTTATATCAGTTCGAGTACGATCCGTGAGATCGCTTCCTTTGGCGGGGAGATCGATCAGTTCGTGCCTCAGGAGATCTGTGAGAGGGTTTATGGGAAATATAAATATCTTCAAGGATAGGATGAGATAAAGAGAAATAGGGAGGAAAATACCAATGGCAGAGATGAACATTGAACAGTTGATTGATGAAATCGCAGTCTATGTAGATAACTGTAGAAGTGCAGGCGTTCTTGGCGGTGGTGCCATGATCCGCGTGAACAAAGATGAAATGAAAGCCATGCTTGATGAACTGCGTGCACAGATTCCAAGAGAGGTGTCAGAGAGCAGACAGATTATCAGGACCAAAGATACCATTCTGGCAGATG
>CACZNZ010000096.1 GCA_902782625.1 uncultured Lachnospiraceae bacterium
CATATTGCCGTGGGTACAGGCAGCGGTTCCCGCCACAGAATCCGCCAGAGAAAAAATCATGCCGCCGTGAACGGAACCATTGGGATTGATCTGAAAATCCTTGTATTCCATCTCTGCTCTTGCCCAGCCTCGCTCAAGATCAGTAATCTCGATTCCCATATGCGATACTGCGCCGTCAACATTGAGACGGAATTTCAGTATTTTGTCAAATATTTCCCTGCTTATTTCTTTTGAATTCATGATTTATTTTCCTCTGTTACCATGTATGTCTATGCAGCTGTCCCTGCTTTTCGAGACCGGCAAATCCTTGCTGACGCAATGCCTCGTATAGAACAACCGCCACGGCATTACTCAGATTCAAAGACCTGATCTGGCCGGACATCGGGATACGGACCGAGGTATCCTTGTAATCAAGAAGTATCTCTTCCGGAATCCCTGCGCTTTCTTTGCCAAACATAATATAGCAGCCATCCTCGTACTCAGCGTCTGCATATGTCTTTTTTGCCTTCGTTGTTGCCATATAAATCTTTGCACCCGGATTCTTTGCCAGAAAGTCTTCAAAGTCCTCATACATCCTGACGTCAAGATCAGGCCAGTAATCCAGACCGGCCCGTTTGAGCATTTTGTCGTTGATCCGAAACCCCAAAGGTTCGATCAGGTGAAGAACCGTCCCCGTAGCCACGCACGTTCTGCCGATATTACCGGTATTGGCCGGTATCTCCGGCTCATGTAATACGATATGTACCATGGTTACTGCTTCCGTAGTCTTTCCACAAAACGTGCCATTCTTCCGAGTGCTTCTTTCAATTCATCGATGGAGTACGCATAGGACACTCTTAAGAATCCCTCTCCACATTCTCCAAAAGCGGTACCCGGCACGACGGCAACCTGTTCCTCTTTTAAGAACCTTGTTGCAAATTCTTCCGAGCTGAGTCCGAATTCCTGGATGCTCGGGAACATATAGAAAGCACCTTCCGGCTCAAAGCATTGCATTTTCATCTGACGGAACTGATCCATCAGGAATCTCCTGCGCTGGTCATAGGACGTACGCATTTCCTGCACATCGTCTTCTCCGTTGTTTAATGCTTCCACCGCTGCATACTGGCTTGTGGTCGGAGCCGCCATGATTGCGAACTGATGGATCTTGATCATCTGTTCCAGAATCGTCTCCGGTCCTACCGCAAAGCCCAGTCTCCATCCGGTCATGGCAAATGCTTTACTAAAGCCGTTGATCACTACGGTTCTCTCACGCATACCCGGAAGAGAAGCGATCGAGCAATGCTCCTGTCCGTAGGTCAGTTCCGAATAGATCTCATCAGAGATTACGAAAAGATCGTTCTCGATCACCATCCTGGCGATAGGTTCGAGATCTTCTTTTGTCATGATGCCTCCGGTAGGATTGTTCGGGTAAGACAGGATCAGAATCTTCGTCTTGTCAGTTATGGCAGCAGACAGTTCTTCCGGTGTCAGTTTAAATCTGTTTTTCTCCTGAAGTGGTATCGTTACAGGAACACCATCGGCCAGCACGATACACGGAAGGTATGATACGTAGGCCGGTTCAGGGAGGATCACTTCGTCGCCTTCATTTAACATCGCACGCAAGGCAAGGTCAATGCCTTCCGATCCACCTACTGTTACAAGAACTTCGTTCCTTGGATCATAGTCCAGATCATATTTGCGGAACATAAAGCTGGAAATTGCCTGGCGCAGTTCCAGCAGACCTGCATTGGAAGTATAGAAAGTCCTACCTCTTTCGAGGGAATAAATACCTTCTTCCCGGATATGCCAGGGAGTGTCGAAATCCGGCTCTCCCACACCGAGTGAGATTGCCTCGGGCATCTCCTGGACCACGTCAAAGAACTTCCGGATTCCGGAAGGTTTGATCTCTTTGACTTTATCAGATAACGGATCTCTCATAACGTCACCTTCATTCTGTTGCCCTGAACTTTATCGATCAGGATAATACCGTGATCTTTATATTTTTTCAGTACAAAATGTGTGGAAGTGCTGGCAACTGCATCTAATGTGGAAAGCTTGCTTGTGACAAACATGGATACTTCTTTTAATGTTTTCCCTTCCAGGAACACCGCAAAGTCAAAAGCACCCGACATCAGATAAACTGCTTTCACCTCTGGATAGTTCGTAATTCTCTCAGCCATTCTCTCAAAGCCCTGGCCTCTTTGCGGTGTCACCCGCACCTCAATCAGAGCGGTAACCTTTTCCTCATCTGTCTTATCCCAGTTGATCAGTGTGGGATATCCACAGATAACACCTTCATTCTCCATCTTTTCGATTTCTTCCAGAACGACTGCTTCATCTGTTCCAAGCATGACGGCAAGGTCATAAAGATCTATCTTACTGTTGTTCTCCAGCATTTTTAATATTGCACTTCGCATGATTTCCTCCTGTATTCTTCTGTTTCAGATAGCGGTATATCTCATCCTGTTTCGGTGGTTCCAAAAACCGAATCTCGTCGTCATAGGTAATAATCCTGTTATTATCATTCGTAGTATGACCAATCACGGCAGCTTTTATTCCTGCTTCTCTTAATTCTTGTACAATCTTCTCCCCATTGTTACAAGCTGCCAGAAGACTGCCTCCGCTCAGCAGCATATACGGATTTAATGAAAAGAACTCGCATACTTCTATGGTATGCTGCCTGATCGGGATTGCGGCGAGGTCGATTAACAGCCCCACCTTTCCGGCGGCAGCCAGCTGCCACAATCCTGCAAAGATACCACCTTCCCCAAGTGAACACACAGTGGAATCAGCCATTTTTGCAAGGCTGCCAGCAGCATGACGAAGATCGGCATCTTCAAATATTTGTCCGGCTTCGCGGATATAATCATCCGGGTATCTCTTCGTAAGGCAGTTGTGCTCCCGGCAGGCAATAATCGCAGTTCCCTCCCTGGCAATGTCTCCAACACACAGTATCTCCATATCCGGATCAATACCGGTCAGATCCTTTGCTCTATGAGAAAATGCCGGTATTTCCCCGATGCCGGTCGCCTGAATCATAAGATCTTTCACATCACTGGAAATGGATATCCATCCCGGCAAAAAAGTGATCCCTCTGTCGACGCAGAGTTCATCAGCTCTCCGGATCAGTGCTTTTAGCTCTCGCTCCTCCATATGTTCCGGAAGTATCATCGAGGCCTGAATCATCTGAACATCTGATCCAGCTGCAGTCATCTGGTTACAGATTCCAAATACCATTCTTTCCGCAGCCAGCGTACCTTCTCTAATCTCCAAAGCATAGTACGCCCCCAGACTTTCATCTATATAGATCGGCACCGGCATGCTCCCGGCCCGGCTTTCAAACCCTGTATGAATTTGTCTTATGACAGATCTCTGCCATACATTATCTTTCAGTTTGCCTTCCCGCATACTGCCTCATTATTTTTTCTTCTTTTTTGTTGCTGTCTTCTTGGTAGTCTTCGTGGCCTTCGTAGTTTTTTTGTCTGTCTTTTTCTGTTTTTTCTTGGTC
>CACZNZ010000097.1 GCA_902782625.1 uncultured Lachnospiraceae bacterium
ATCAATCTGGAAACCGGAGAAGAGACAAATTTTGAATGTGAAGATGATCAGAGAATCAGAGCCGTGGGCTTCCTCACCAATGATTTTATCTACGGGACCGCACAGGCAGAAGATGTCCAGGGAAGCGGCAAGGAAGTGACAGTCTTTCCAATGCCGGTTCTGCACATTGTGGACAGTAAAGGCAACAAGGTGAAGGATTACAAAAAGAAAAACAGGTATGTTCTTGATACACAGATTGCCGGAGCGGTCCTCCGGATGAAACTAGGGATCCGTAAAGGGAATAGATTTGCAGAGAGTCCTGAGGACGACTTTATCCGTTATAAGGAAGATGATAATAAATCTGCTGTGACGTTAAGTAACAAATATTCCACTACCTACATGAATCAGCTGTATCTGAAATTCCCGGAATATGTCTATATCCAGATTGCCCCGGATCTTGTGTTGACGCAGGTTGCCGTTGATGAAGATGACAGAACGATCAGGCTGAGTAAGAGCGGCGATGTTTCCATGCAGTATTTCGTCTATGCAGGAGGAAGGAAACAGGGAACATACAGTAACCTTTCTGAAGCCATCGCCAAGGCCGATGAAGCAAGAGGCAATGTCATTGACTCTACGGAGAAAACGGTATGGCAGTGCATCTTTCCGGATTATGGTATTGTGGCCGGGATGGATCATGTGAAAAAAACAAAGTCTAAACGAAGATCTCTGGAAGCATGTCTTTCTATGATCGCTGAGCTGAACGGTAAAAAACTGACGGTGGAATCAATCTATGCCATGTCAGGGACGATTGAAGAGAGACTGGAGACCTGTTCGGGTTATCCTGCCATGAATCTTACCGGGTGCAGTGTGAATGAAGTGCTTTACTATATCAGTGCCGGTATGCCGGTGCTTGCAAGATTCAGTGAGAAGCGTTATGTTATTCTCATGAGTTATAATTCTACGAAACTGAGATATCTTGATCCGATAACCGGGCTTTCCACGGTTACCGGGCGTAAGGAGCTGACGCAGAAACTGGCGGAGGCAGGCAACGAGTTCTATTCTTATCAGAAGAGTGAATAGAGTTACAGGAGGTTATTATGAGCCAGAAAAATGAGAAGGCGAACCAGAACGAAGGGAAGGGCAGGCGGAAAAAAAGAAGAAAACAAAAGCAGTACTTATTCTGGAGGATTGTCAGAATCTGGGGTGCCTGTCTGGTGATTGCATTTATTGCCCTGGGAGTGCTGGTGATTTACCGGGCCGCCATACCATTTGCCCAGGCTTATCTGAATGCAAGAAAGGTAGTTAACGAGAGCAGTGTGGATACCTTCCGTTCGGAACAGACTTCCATCATCTATGATTCAAAAGATAAGGAAATGAAGAAACTCAAAGGAGATAAGGATGTCTACTACCTGGAGTACAATGAGATCCCGGATGCAGCCAAGCTTGCCCTGATCTCCACAGAAGATAAACACTTTACGACACACCGGGGAGTAGATTTGATCGGTATTACAAGAGCCGTGCTGTCCCTGGTTCTTCACAGGGGACAGATCACGATGGGAGGCAGTACCATAACCCAGCAGCTGGCCAAACTGGTCTTCCTCAATTTTGACAGGACCTACAGCAGGAAAATCAAAGAAGCTTTGATTGCAACCTTCCTGGAACAAAAATATACGAAAGAGCAGATTCTGGAATTCTATCTGAACAATGTCTACTTTGCCAACAGCTATTATGGAATAGAAGCGGCAGCGGAAGGATATTTTGATAAGACATCAGATGAACTCACAATCTCCCAGATCGCCTTCCTATGTGCGATTCCAAACAGTCCCAGCCGTTATGACCCGATTGAGAATAAAAAGAATACCCTGGAAAGAAGAGACAGGATCTTAAACAGTATGTATCAGGATGGTTATATTGATGAGGATCAGTATAAAGCATCCCTCGAGGAAGAGATTTCCCTGCTTACCAGGGCAGAGGCACGGACCAATGACTATGCACAGACTTACATTATCAAATGTGCAGCAGAAGCATTGATGAAGAAAGAAGGCTTCGAGTTTCAGACAAAGTTTGATTCTGAAAAGGCAAGAAAAGCTTACGATGAAGACTATTCGGAGATGTACAACACCTGCAGGGCAAAGCTGAATACAGCAGGATACCGCATCTATACTTCCATTGATACGCAGGCACAGCAGATGCTTCAGGATTCCGTGGCTACAGGCCTTGCCGAGTTTACAGAAAAGACGGACGACGGTGTATTTAAAGTTCAGGGCTCGGCTGTCTGCATTGACAATGATACCGGCATGGTAGTTGCTATCGTAGGAGGAAGGGAAGAAAACCAGGAAGGATACGGACTGAACCGTGCCTACCAGAGTTACCGTCAGCCAGGAAGTTCGATCAAACCTGTTCTGGTTTACGGACCCGCACTTGATAAAGGCTATGTTCCGGATTCCACGCTTGATGATACAAGAATGCAGGGAAAAGATTCCGTATCAAATGCAGGCTATTCCTATTCCGGCTATATTTCTCTCAGGTATGCAGTCCAGAAGTCAAGTAATGTGGCAACATACCGACTGTACCAGAAACTAGGATCGAAAACATGTATGGCATATCTGGAAAAGCTGCATTTTAACGGACTGGATAAAAAAGATTATAAATACGATACGACCTCTCTGGGTGGATTTACCAAAGGAGTCAATGCGGTAGAGATGGCAGCAAGCTATGCCACGATTGAAAATGATGGAAAGTACCGCCATCCGGATTGTATCGAAAAGATCACCGATACAGAGGGCAATGAGGTATATAATTGTGAGAAAGATTACGGAGAAGAGAAAGTATATACCAAAAACGGTGCCCGCATGATGACGGACGTTCTGGAGAGTTGTGTAAGTTCACGTCGGGGAACCGCTTCGGTCTGCCGACTGGATGTGGATATGCCTGTAGCATGTAAGACAGGTACCACCACAGACAATGTAGACGGGTGGCTTTGTGGATATTCCCCATATTATACGACAGCAGTATGGGTTGGAAGAGATGTCTATAAACCGGTAGATAATCTGTCAGGCAATACCTATCCCGCAGATGTGTGGAAAAATTTTATGGATAAGATGCACCGCAATCTGGCCCGGAAAGAATTTAAAAAACCGACAGAAGTAAGGGAGAATATCCCAGATTAAAATAACGCCAGGACCCTTGCAAGTATACAAGGATCCTGGCGTTTTTAGGGCTGTTAAAGTGACAGCCCCCTTTTTTTGTTTAGTCTTCTTCTTTAATAGTATGATATTTTTCGTACTCAGCCAGTCTGGATTTGATACGGTCGTGCGGATTTAAGATTGTGCTGATCGAGGAGTTGTGGTTGATAGAATCGATCAGTAAGGCGATGTATTTTGCTACGTCGCAGCTCTCATACCATGGTCTTGTGAATAAATCCGGACGCTGATAAGTGCAGTTTGTCGTGATTACTTTGTAGATCAGACCGTTTTTATGAGCCTCATCGAATTTCTCTAATCCGTTGGTAAACATACCGAAGGTCGACAGGCAGAATACCCTTTTGGCATTTCTTCGTTTCAATTCCCTTGCAACATCGAGCATACTGTCTCCTGAAGAGATCATATCGTCGATGATCAAAACATCTTTTCCTTCTACGGAATCCCCAAGGAACTCGTGGGCTACGATAGGATTCCTTCCGTCTACGATTACAGAATAATCACGTCTCTTGTAGAACATACCGATGTCTACCTCGAGCACGTTAGCAAAATAGATGGCTCTTTGCATCGCTCCCTCATCCGGGCTGATGACCATCATATGGTCGCTGTCGATCTGAAGGTCGTCGGTAGAACGCAGCAGGGTTTTTACGAACTGATAAGTTGGCATGATATTGTCGAAACCACTGAGCGGTATCGCATTCTGCACGCGAGGATCATGTGCGTCAAAAGTCAGCACATTATCTACACCCATGTTATAGAGTTCCTGAAGCATAAAGGCACAGTCAAGGGATTCTCTGGCATTACGGCGGTGCTGCCGGCTCTCGTAGAGGAACGGCAGGATGACGGTAATGCTGTTGGGCTTTCCGGAAGCCGCACCGATCAGCCTTTTGACATCTGCATAAATATCATCAGGGGACATGTGGTTTTTGTGTCCGCAAACTGTATATTCCAGACTGTAATTCAGAACATCCGCAAGAATGTACAGATCTACTCCACGGACGGAATCGGCGATAAAACCTTTTGCCTCACCGGTTCCGAATCGAGGACAGTTTGCGTTGATAAGATAGTTGTCTTTCGTATATTCTTTGTACAGGATTTCTCCTTGATGAGCATGTTCAATATCCTGTCTCCACCCAACAATGTAATCATTGATTCTCTTTCCGAGTTCAGCACAGCTTGGATGAACGATGATTCCCAGCTGCCCTACCGGTGCTGTCCTAAATTTTGTGTCGTCTGGTCTCATATGGGGCCTCCTTTGAATAAATGAAACTACTGGTGTTATTCAAATCTCTAAAACCTTTATAGCATCTGCTTCTTCTATCCGTCAAGGGATGACAAAGCTTTTTTAATACGGATATCATCTCCGATGATGGAGAGGACCGTATAAGACTCGATAATTCTCGAAGAGATTCTTTCCGAATAAATCGAAGAAATCTGTTCGAGTGATAGGTTGGTATTGATCACGGTGGATCGTTTCTGCAGAATTCTCTCATTCATGCAGAGAAACAGCCTGGAATTGATGAACGCATTGGTCAGTTCTGTCCCCAGGTCATCGATGATGAGCAGTTCACATTGAAGGATATCTTCTTCAGAGACTAACGAGTTGTTTGAACGATGAAATGCCTGATCTTCCAATATCTTAAACAGTTGGAAAGCCGTCAGATAAAGCACTTGTTTTCCTTCTGTCAGCAGTTCGTTGCCGAGACAGCGGGAAAGATGCGTCTTGCCTACGCCGGTATTACCGGTGATCAGAAGATTTTCTCCGGTCTGCCGGTCAAAGTTCCGGACAAATTCCCTGCAGGCAGCCATAATATTCTCGATGTTCTCTCTCGGAGAGATGCCTGCCTTCCTGTTGACCTTGTTAGAATAATAAGAAAAACGAAAGGAAGAAAACCGCTCTTTTTCATTCTCTGGATCCAGCCCGGAATGAACCGCAAGGATCCGGCGGATTTTTTCTTCAAGGCAGGTACATCTGCGATTATCGATATAACCGGTATCTTTACATTTCTCACAAAGATAAATCGGATCGAGATAATCGGGAGGATATCCGTGCTCGATAAGAAGGTGGACCCTTTTACGGGACAGTTCCTGTACTCTGTCATGGATCCGTCGTCCGGACAGATCCGAAGCCTGATCTGCATCAGGTTCCTGTGCGTAAAGAAGGTGTCTCGCTTCTTCGAGAGAAATGTGAGCAATCTCCTTGTCAATAGACGCTATCTCTGGAATGGAATCCGCAACCTGATCGCGACGTTCAATGATCAGAAGTTCGTGTGATCTTCGCAGCTGGTCATATTCATCCATGATATCCTGGAGCTGTCTTGCTGTGATAGCCATATGTTCCTCCTTTAAAGATCATCGGCGGGTCTTCTGCCGCAGGTGGGATTCAAGCTTATCATAATCATAATTACGCTGTTCGAAATTATGAAATGCATTGCTCTTTTCTTTAGGGCCGGCCTGAGACACGGCCTGATTTCTGGAGGTATTCCGGTGGATCTCATCAAGAGCCCTGACATCTTCCATGCTGGTGACATCGGCTTCATGCCAGTCTTTTAAGATCTTGTCAGCGTAAGGAAAACTTGCCTGATGAGTGGCGATCATAGTGCGGTTGCACGCTTCCATGATCAATTCCTGTGAAAGGCCGAGGTTGTTCCAGGACTCAATGTAAGACAATTCCGAAGAAGCCGGGTTGCGCCCCTGAATCCCAAAAGCTTTCATCACGGCAAAAGACAGTCTGGTATGAGAGACAGTACGCTCTTTCGCCATCTTGACTGTTGCAATACCGTCCTGGTACCACGCGATGGCAACCTTTTCGATATAACGTATGCTCTTTTTCCCTCTCCCGACACAGTATTCGATCAGGTAATCCATCAGTTCTGAAGAAAAGGCCAGCTGATCTCTGATGTAGCAAAGACTGTTCAGCTCTGTAGATGAAAAAGGTCTGCCGATGTATGTCTCGGCCATAAAGATGGTTCTCTCGAAATCCTCATCCTGAGTTACATTTTTCATCTCTACCGGACTTCTCATGAGTTTGATGGGTATCTGCCTGTCCGACGCTGGGTTTACAGACTGCGGGTCTGGTACAGTAACATCAACAGCTTCTTCAGGCTTTTCGCCACAGGGTTTCTCGCTGGTGAGAACGCCCTCCTGCTTCCAGTAGTTGATGGCTCTAAGAATATCTTTTCTGGTAAGTTCGAGTCTGTCAGCAAGCAGATCCGGCGTGATCTGTGTCCCGCTCCCCTGAAGACGCAGTATCATAAGATAAATCTTTACGTATTCGCCGTCCGCTTTGGTCATATGTTCATCAATAAAATCGTTGGGGAGTATAGTAATATTATTTTGTATATTTCCTGTCACGGTAATCTGATGATCCATAGTTTCGTTTCCTTGGTAAAAATGACATAATTTCTGCGTGTGTGTTTACAATCTAATCGTTGGTATCATATCATATTCTGCTCTAAAAAAACAGTGTCCTCCTTGATTGAAAATGTGGATATCTATGTGGAAAGAAGAGGGATAAATTTTGGATGGATGAATCGTCAATCATGTGCACAATGTGGATATCTATGTGGAAGAAGCAGTATATGTAGTGGGTTACAGACCGAAAATCTGCTTGTTTGGGAAGAGACATATCAAAATATAGGCCAAAAGAGGGGAAACAGGGTGTGGATAACTGTGGTACAGGTTCTGGTAATAACAGGGAAACCCCGAGTGTTTTGGAAATAATTTTGTGGATAAGTTTTTTTGCCGACGCTTGAAACTGAGAATGGCGTGAGGTATACTATAATTCAAATGATGTAAAGGTCAAAAGCTATCACGGATTGCTTCGCTGCAATGCAGCTCTCGCAATCCTGCACAACATTCGGAATCCGCACGCGCTACACGCGGCTGCTTCCTCATGTTGTGGTGGGTCTCAAAGTCTATAATTCACGATTATGCGAGCATATCGTGAATATAGACCTTTCGACCCTGATATCATTCAAATACCATGAATGGAAAGGTAGGTAGAATCATGTATACTATTCGGTTTGATCAGCCTGTTTATGTACATTTTATAGGAATCGGAGGGATCAGCATGAGCGGCCTTGCCGAGATCCTTCTTGACAGACATTTTAAAGTAAGCGGGTCCGATATGCAGTCTTCCGAACTGACAAAGCATCTGGAGCAGCTGGGTGCACATGTCGTGATTGGACAAAAAGCAGAGAATATCACAGATGATATTGATCTGGTTGTATATACAGCGGCAATTCATGAAGACAATGAGGAATTTGCCATGGCACGGGAAAAAGGAATCCCCATGATTTCAAGAGCGACGCTGCTCGGACAGATCATGGACAATTACCTAAGATCCATTGCCGTTGCAGGAACACACGGTAAGACGACCACCACATCCATGCTGACGCATATTCTCCTTCAGGCGAAGATGGATCCTACGATCAGCATCGGGGGAATGCTCGACCGGATCGGCGGGAATATCCGTGTAGGCGGATCGAATGTTTTCCTGACGGAAGCCTGTGAATATACCAACAGTTTTCTGGAGTTCTATCCGAGGATCTCGATTATCCTGAATGTGGAAGAGGACCACATGGACTTTTTCCACGATATTGATGAAATCATCACTTCTTTCCGGACCTTTGCTTCACAGACGGCCGAAGACGGGAAAGTGATCATCAACGGAGATATGGAACATCTGGATGCCGTGACACAGGGTCTGACGCAGGAAATCATTACCTTCGGGATTGACCCGGCGAATCGGTTCTCCGCACAGGATATCCATTTTGACCAGGAAGGAAATGCATGCTATACGCTTGTGGCAGATGGCGAAGAAAAAGGAGAGATCCTCCTGTCTGTGAAAGGTGTGCACAATGTGTTGAATTCTCTGGCAGCGATCGCTGCAGCCAATGCACTTGGACTGCCGCTTGAATCTGTTCGTGAAGGGCTGCGCTCCTTTGGAGGGACACATCGCCGTTTTGAGAAAAAAGGAATGATTGGGGATGTCACTGTCATTGATGACTATGCACATCATCCGACAGAAATCCGGGCAACATTAGAAGCGGCCAAAGAGTATCCTCATGATGAGATATGGTTGATCTTCCAGCCGCATACCTACTCCAGAACCAAGGCATTTCTTGATGATTTTGCAGAGGTCTTAAGCGGGGCCGACCACGTTGTGCTTGCGGATATCTATGCAGCCAGAGAGCCGGACACCGGGGAGATCTCTTCCAGGGATATCCTCGAGCTGCTTGAGAAAAAAGATGTCGATGCGCATTATTTCCCGTCATTTTCAGAGATAGAAGAATTCGTCTCTTCGCATGTGAAAGGCAGGGATCTTCTGCTTACCATGGGTGCCGGAAATGTCGTTGAAATCGGAGAAGATCTGCTAAGAGATAATTCCATAGATAATGGACACAGAGGCTAACAATTCCAACAATTTTCATAAAAATACAAAGATATTTGACGATTTTTTGTGCGATAATACTTTTCAATTGAGAGGTGTTTTGTTATAATACTCTATATGTGACAAAGGGGTGATACTTATGATTAAGAAAGAAATGATAGCTATGTTGTTGGCAGGCGGACAGGGGAGCCGCCTCGGGGTGCTGACCTCTAAGCTCGCAAAGCCTGCAGTCTCTTTTGGAGGAAAATACAAGATTATTGATTTTCCTCTGAGTAACTGTATTAATTCCGGAATTGATACCGTTGGTGTTCTGACACAGTATCAGCCGCTCCGGCTGAACCAGCATATCGGTATTGGTATCCCATGGGATCTGGACAGGAATATTGGAGGGGTATCCATCCTGCCGCCTTATGAGAAATCGGAGAATACAGACTGGTACTCAGGCACGGCTAACGCAATCTACCAGAATATGGAATTCATGGAGTATTATCATCCGGATTATGTCGCAATCCTGGGAGGCGATCATATCTACAAGATGGACTACGAGCTGATGCTTGACTTCCACAGGAGAAATGATGCCAAGATTACTCTGGCAACTTACGAGGTGCCATGGGAGGAGGCAAGCAGATTCGGTCTGGTAATCACAGATGAGAATAATCAGGTGCTTGACTTCGAGGAGAAGCCGGAGAATCCAAGAAGCAACAAAGCGTCCATGGGAATTTACATCTTTAACTGGGATGTGTTGAAGGAAGCTTTGGTGACGCTGAAAGACCAGCCGGGTTGTGACTTTGGTATGCATGTAATTCCCTATTGTCATCAAAAAGGGGAAAAGATCATGGCATATACCTATCAAGGGTACTGGAAGGATGTAGGAACCCTTTCCGCATATTGGGAAGCGAACATGGAGCTGATTGACATTATACCTGAGTTTAATCTTTATGAGGAATTCTGGAGGATCTACACGAAGTCTGATATGATCCCTCCGCAGTATTTCTCGGATAGCTCCAAGGTTAGCGGCTGTATTATTGGTGACGGATGTGAGGTCTACGGAGTAGTGTACAACTCCGTAATCGGATCCGGAGTAATCATAGAAGAGGGGGCAGTCGTTACAAACTCTATTATCATGAGCAACTCAAAGATAGAAGCAGGTGCCAGAGTGGAGAAGGCGATCATCGCGGAGGATGTTGTGATAGGAGCCGGCACAGAGATCGGATTTATGGAAGAGGCTGAAAACTCTTATAAACCGAATGTATATGCAGGTGGCCTGGCAACGATTGGAGAAGGATCCGTAATTCCGCCAAATGTAAAGATCGGAAAAAATGTTGCCATTATCGGAAATACCAGCATTGCTGATTATCCGGATGGCGTTCTGGCAAGCGGGCAGACCATTATCAGATAGTAGAGGCAGGTGACATTTATGAAAGCAATAGGAATAATTTTAGCTGGAGGCAATAACAAGCGGATTGGAAGATTGTCTGACAAACGGGCGATAGCAGCAATGCCGATTGCCGGAAGCTACCGTGCCATTGATTTTACCTTAAGCAACATGACCAATTCCCGTATCCAGAGAGTTGCAGTACTTCCCCAGTTTAATGCTCGTTCCTTAAACGAGCATTTAAGCTCCAGCAAATGGTGGGATTTCGGAAGAAAACAGGGGGGACTTTACGTTTTCACACCTACTGTGACCAAGGATAACAATTTCTGGTATCAGGGGACCGCTGATGCACTTTATCAGAACCTTGATTTCCTGAAAAAGAGTCATGAGCCTTATGTGATCATCGCAGCCGGAGACGGTGTATATAAGATGGATTACACAAAGGCACTCGACGCCCATATTGAAAAAAATGCAGACATCACTGTGGTCTATACTACCATGAAAGACACGGAAGATGATCTTACCCGATTCGGTATTCTCAAGCTGGATGAGAATGAGAGAATTATTGAATTTGAGGAGAAGCCTCTGGTGGCATCCTCAAATAATGTATCTATCGGCGTTTACATTATAAGACGAAGACATTTAATCGAAGTTCTTGAGCGTTGCGCAAAAGAGGATCGGTACGACTTCGTGCAGGATGTCCTGGTCAGATATAAAGGCGTGCGAAAGATTTATGGCTATAAGCTGGACAGTTACTGGAGAAACATCGCCACTGTTGAATCGTATTATAAGACGAACATGGACTTCCTGAAGAAAGATATCAGAAACTATTTCTTTAAGGAATATCCGGATGTATTTTCGAAAGTGGATGATCTGCCGCCGGCAAAATACAATGCAGGTTCCCAGGTGAAAAACAGTATCATTTCATCAGGATGTATTGTGAACGGAAAGGTTGAGAATTCCGTTGTGTTTAAGGATGTCTATATTGGAAATAACTGTACGATTCGTAATTCGATCATTCTTAATGATGTCTATATCGGCGATGATTCTTACATAGAGAACTGCATAGTAGAAAGCCGTGACACTCTGAGACCAGGAACCAATTATGTAGGGACCGACGATGAAATTAAAATAGTGATCGAAAAGAATGTAAGATACATTCTTTAGTATTTCCAGGAGGATTATTTGAATGCAGATTACTGATATACGAATACGCGAGATTGCCAAGGAGGGGAAAATGAAGGCAGTCGTATCCATCACTTTTGATGAATCTTTCGTAGTACACGATATCAAGATCATCGAGGGAGAAAAGGGACTGTTTATCGCTATGCCCAGCCGGAAAGCATCTGATGGCGAATATAGAGATATCGCACATCCTATTAATGCCGAAACCCGTAAAGTAATTCAGGACAGAATACTTCAGGAATATGAGCAAAAATCTGCTGCCGGGAATGACATAAATTCGCTTGTATAAATAAGCAATCTGCCTAACTGGAAAAAGAGAATAAGAGAAGTAACATTA
>CACZNZ010000098.1 GCA_902782625.1 uncultured Lachnospiraceae bacterium
CAGGGTGCCGGAAATGACGCTGCTCACGCCGCTGATATCGCTGTTCATGCGGGTGATGATATCGCCCTGCTTTTCGGAGGTGAAGAAGGCATGGGGCATGTGCTGCAGATGGTCGTACATCTGGTTCTTCATGTCGAAGATGATGCGGCGGCTGATCCAGGCAGAGATATACCCGGAGAGCACGTTGACCACCTGAGACACTGCAAGAGTGGCAAGAGCCATGAGAAGCAGCTGGATGAGCAGCTGCATGTTGCGCCCGATGAGTGCCTCATCCACTATTCGCCCGGTAATAATGGAAGGAAGCAGCCCCACCACAGAAGAAAGGAGGATAGTGATAAACACCAACGTAAACTGAATCCAATAGGGCTTCAGATACCCCAGTATGCGCTTGATCAAAGTCCCGGTTACACGGGGCATATTTTGTTTTTCTTCCTCGGTGAGGAATCCTCTGGGGCCGAAATGCCCGCCCGGACCCGGCATGGTGTTTTTCCTCTTCTTTCTTATTTCTTCGCAGTAGCGGTCTTCTTTGTGGTAGAGGAAGTTTTTTTAGCGGAAGAAGTCTTTTTAGCAGCAGAAGATGTCTTCTTGGCAGCGGAAGACGTTTTGCCTGCCGAAGTAGTTTTCTTTTTCGCAGAGGTCGCCGCAGTCTTCTTTTTCTTGCCTGTTGAACCGGCCGTCTGAGCCGGAGCGTCATCGCCCAGCAGAGAGACCAGAGACCCGAGAAGCCCGTTGCCGGAGGAGGAAGTGTTATTGGAAGAACTTCCACCAAGCAGGCTGCCTAAGAGGCTCCCGCCTCCGCTTTGCTGACTGGAACCGCCTCCCAGAAGGTTTCCAAGGAGAGAACCGCTGCCAGAGGGTGTCTGCTGCGCGGATTGGGATGGGGCTGCATTGTTAAGCAGCGAGCCCAGAAGGCTGCTGCCCGCATTGGAATCTGCATCATTTCCTCCGCCCAAAAGCATTCCCAGCAAAGAATCTCCCGCACTGCTCTGCTGTGCAGGCTGGGAGGAGCTGCCGCCGAGCAGGGAGCCCAGAAGACCGCCGTTGGAGCTGTTGCCGCCTCCGCCAAGGAGGGAGCCGAGCAATCCGCCGGAGGAGTTGTTTGAGCTGCCGCCGAAAGATTTTTTAAGAAGCATGAACAGGAGGATCGGCGCCGCGATCTTCAGAATGCTGCTTGCCTGGCCATTTGAAACATTGGCATTGCTCGCCGCAGTTTGCGTTGCCGCGGAACTGTTGCCTCCCAGCAGCAAAGATAGGAGATCAAGTCCACCGGCCCTGGTGCCTCCGCGAGTCACGCTCTGCTGCTCGTTCGCCGCAGCAGCTGCACGGGTAGCCAGTTTCCCGGAAGCGCTGTCCTTTTCTAATGCAGGAAGTATGGAATTGAGCACATCCTCAACCTGCTTCTCCGTAACCCCCTGACCCGCTGATTTGGCTATGCTTTTAAGCGTATCGTCATCCAGTATGCCGCGAATGGAATCCATATAATCCAATCTCCTTTCAACTGATATGATAAAAATATCATAATTCCGTTCGAATGGCAATCAAAACAAGACAAAAAACATAGATTTTGTTTAGCAACTCATTGCAACATACCATACCTTGTGGTATACTGCTTTCATCCATAGGATATATGGTGCATTCTTAGAAGGGGGAACTCGACTTTGGAAGAGGAAAAGAAAGTTAAAGCGGAGAAGGCTGAAGGAAAAGCGGAGTCCGCAAAAAAAGCGCCGGCAAAGAAAGCTGAATCTGCAGAAGTGAAAAAGCCCTCTGCCGCCGCTTTGAAAGCAGCCCTTGCACAGATGGAAGAACAGGAGACCGGCAAAAAAAAGAATACCGTGCTTTGGCGTGTTCTTTCATTCGTTATGTGGGCGTTGGCAGTCGTTGCCATGTATCTGCCCCAGATCGGCAATCTGGAACTGCCCTTCGGTGCCTTGCGGATGCTGGTCCTCAAAAACTACACTCCCATGATTATCGACATCGTGGTCGCTGTAGCTCTCTGTATCGGTGCTGCACTGCTGTGGAAAAAGGCGAACCACATCCATCCCGTCAAATCTCATAATAAGATCGTCCAGTTCATCTGGAACCAGCTTGGCCTTATCATGGCATTCCTGATCTTTTTCGTGATCGGCCTTGTGCTTATCCTGAAGAACGACAAACTGGATGCCAAAACAAAGAAAATTGCCATTGCAGTTTTAGCCGCTATCACGTTACTCGTCGGCAGCGTCTCTGCGGATTACCATCCTGTGACTCAGGATGAGGTCGACAAGATCACCAACGAGTACAATATCGATACGCAGGATCCGGACGGCTGCTTCTGGACCACCTACGGAAGAAAGTATCACTTGTACAATGACTGCCAGGCTCTTTCAAACACTACCGAAGAAAACCTGCACCATACTTCTCTGCAGGAGGCCTGGGATAACAACCGCGGCGAACTGTGCAGCTTCTGTGCGAAGAAAGCGGCTGACAACAGTCTGAGCGATACAACCGCTATCACTCCCGCCAACCCGTAAGCATTCGCCCTATTTAGGAGCCGCCTTTCCGGCGGCTTTTTTGATTTGGGACGTCTTTGGCTGTTAATGGCATATAAAAGCGATATTTCATCCTGAACACCGACCTGAAACATCCAGGAAAGTGAAAAACGCAGGCTTCCGCCGTCGTGCGGAACAATACTGAAGAAGCGGAAGGAGATGTTTGTCTCTTAAATAGCGGAAGAGCTCAGATTCTGCTCCCAAAACGATAAAAAAGCCGGTACATCGCCCGGCTCTGTAATTCATTAGTTGTCATGCCTTTTTAGCGATCCCGGTCCTCGGCAGTTTTCAGGCATATACCGTCAGGCAGTCCGAATCCGGGAATATACCGATCCCATCCCGTAAAAGTCAGGAGCAGGATGCTCCCTACGATGAGGAAGCTCAGATAGTTTTTGCTGATTATGTCCATTGGGGAAAAGCCCTGCGCCCGGATTGGATAAACGGCGTTGGCAATCGAAGCAAAGAATACCGGGAAGCAGTGCCAGGGAATGAGCTGTGAGCCATAAATACCCATGGAAGATGTGAAGGTAGCAAGTCGAAGTCGGAGCCGGTAATCATCCTGATCGCTGTTGGTCTTTACGTTTTTTTTCACGATATCGCGGATGATCGGACTCATCGTGGCCACCTGTGCAGCCTCGTCTGCGAGGGCTACATTTCCAAGCAGGCATATCATTCCGCACCATCCAAGCAGCTGATGATGGTTGCGCGAAAGGCGTACCACACCCCTGGATAACGGATCGAAAGCATTCATCGCATTCATGATGCCGCCGAACGCAGAGACCCACATCATCATCACAATAACCCAGCTGCCGGCATCGGAGAAACCGGCATACAGAAGCTCATGCAGCCAGCTGTGAATGCTCACCGTGCCGGCCAGGGTTCCCAGGACCAGAGAGGAAACCATGCCTATACCCAGGCACAATAAGGTGTGAATGCCCAAAAAACTCATGACGATGACCAGAAACATCGGCACGACCATGTAATACGGAACACCGTTCTTGACCTGTTCCAAAAGAAGCATCGCAGAAGGCCGCTGCTCTTCCAACGCGGTATATGCCTCCGGCGGAATCCGGTCGAGTGCCTGCTGCACATCTCCGTGCACAGCTGGGAGATGGCTGCCAGCCAAATAGAAAATCAGCAGTGAGACAACAAGGCAGGAAACGCACCAGACAAGCTGGTGCTTAACCCTGTCTATTATCTTTACGTCCTGCATGCCGCAGCTGAGCACGGTCACATCTGAGATCATGCCGATGTTGTCTCCGAAGCATGAACCACCCGCAACGGCACAAACTGTCAGGATCACATCTCCACCCACTAGGTGGTTCAGCCACAGAAAAATGGGAGCGCAAGCGGCAAACGTACCCCAGCTGGAACCTGTTGCGACAGACAGGAGACATGTTACCAGAATGGAGACAGGCGCGACCATCCGTGCGCTGACCCCCAGCTTCAATGCCAGGATGATAAGAGATGCTCCGACCCCTGTAGCCATAAAACACTCTGCCACGCCGTATGCGAACATGAGGATAAAAAAGATGAGCACTATTTTTCGTGCAGCATCCAAAGCATGTGAAAAAGCACGGTCGAAATTCGCGCGGTTGACCAGCATGAACACTGCTGCCGCGGTAAACGTAGCCAGCGGCGCTGCGAGCAGCAGATCAAGCTTAAAAACTATAACTAAAAGGGCAAAAAGAAACAGTGGAAAGAATTTTACCAATGAAACCAATACCCTGCGGCCTTTATGTTCCTGCACTGTCGGTTCCTCAACAAAAAGATTCTACGAACTTGTATTACTGTATATCATAAAAGCAAGAAAATCAAGGGCATCGTTGCGGCGTGCCGGGAGAATGCAGTGAGGTAAAATAAACAGAATTCAGTTGTCTTTCTGCAGAAATACTGCCACAGATTTATCCTCCCCCATGGCAGTGCATTCGATGGATAATATATTTCCTGGCTGCCTGTAAAGAGTTCCGCGTATGGACAACGGAAACCCTATACAGACCGTTCATGACTGCTGATATAAAACAGAGCCAGCGCGCCCGGCCCAACATGGCTTCCTGTAACCGGTTCATAAGGTACACTCATTATTTCAAGATCCGGGAGCGCCGCATGAATGCGGCTGATCAGTGCCTCCGCGTCCGAGGCGCAGCCTGCCTGCGCGATCCCCACGCTGCATTTATCCTTTCGATCGATGTTGCCGATAAGATCATCGGCGAGGGCGCGTATGGATGCTTTACGGCCTACAGTCTTTCCTGTAACTACGATCCGGCCTTCCTCATCCCCTCGAAGTATCGGCTTGATGTTCAGCACAGATGCGATGACAGCTTTCATGCGGGATATCCTGCCTCCGCGCTTGAGGTACATCAGATCATCAACCGTAAACACCTGCATCATATGTGCTCTCAGCCTTTCAAGTTCCCGCAACACTTCATCCAGATCCGCACCGGCCCGCTGCATCCTTCCTGCTTCTAAGGCTAGAAGGCCTTCTCCGAGGGACGCTCCCTTGGTATCGAAAGCTATGATGCGCCTGTCGGGATATTTCTCCCCCGTTTCGCGGGCGGAAATGGCAGAAGCGGCGTATGCCCCGCTGATTCCGGATGACATCCCGATGTAGAGCACATCTTTTCCTACCCCTGCTTCGGCTTCAAACACCTCACGAAACGCTTCTGTATTTATCATGGAGGTTACCGCAGTCCCGCCGTTTTTCAGATCCTCATAGAAAGCATCGTAGGAAAAAGCTTCTGTATCCATACAGCATTCCTCCCCGCCGCCGTTATGGATGAAGTGAAAAGGGATTACACCGATCCCCATCTCTTCACATGTGTGCGTGGGAAGATTTGCGGAAGTGTCTGTCCAAATGCTAAAAGCCATTAAGTATCCGTATCTCCTTATATCTAATATCTATTATTATATTAAGCAATATATTTATCCCTGTCAACTGATTTGCAAAAATGTTTCATTTGAATATTTCATGTTGCCTATTGTCAGGAGTTCACAGATGGGGTATACTGTTAAATCATATAAGGAGAAGTCGGTATGGCTTATGATGTGAAACTGATCGGTGCGAAACTGCGCCGATGGGAGAACTATCTCAACAATTTCCGCTTGCCTCAATGGGACGAACTCCCTGACATGGATCTGTACATGGATCAGGTCGTAATGCTTCTGCAGCGCTATTTGAATTTTTTACCGGAGGACGAGCACGGAAACGCTGCTATCACCGCCAGCATCATCAACAACTATGTGCGGCTGAAAATCATGCCGCCGCCGAAAAAAAAGAAGTACACGCGCGTTCATATGGCATACCTTATCATGGTCTGCTCACTGAAGCAGAGCGTAAACATTCCTTATATTCAAAAGATGCTTCCTTTGGGGCTTCCCGACGATGAAGTCAGGCGCATTTACGAAGGATATGTGAAGACGCATCACGATATTTGCATTGCTTTCATACAGCTTGTGCGTTCTGCTGGTGACGATGTTCTCCACAACCCCGACGCTCAGAGCACAGATGTTGAAAGGCTGGTATATTCTTCCGCTATCGTCACCGGTTTTTCCAAGCTTTTGACCGAAAAAATGGTGCG
>CACZNZ010000099.1 GCA_902782625.1 uncultured Lachnospiraceae bacterium
GCTGCAGTAGCATATTCAAAAATGATTGCAGGTCCAAAGGGACAATCATACAGCACTCGGGTTACTAGTGGAAACAATTCCTGGACTATCAGGGGAAATGGTAAAGGTGAATACCTGTATGGTATTTATACAGGCACCGATTCTAACAATATGTTAGGCCAGTTAGTCACAGCGTCGAGCGGAAGCGGAGTAATTACTGCGACCAATGAAGCTGATATTAATAATGCATTTAAAAACATTGCTCAAACGATTGTAAATCATATGGGAGCGACTGGCGTTACTACAACCGACGGTGTAACGGAGCTTTCCTCCATAAGCGCAGATGTTCACGGTACTGCCGGTGCTTTTGAGTACTATCGCAAAGGTGGCAAAAACGAAGACGGTACAGAGAAGTATGATCATACCGCCAATAATGGCCTTGGAGTAACATGGTCAGATGCTCCAGGCGCTATTTATAACGATGATGGCAGCGTTACCTGGGATCTTAGTTCTGTTGGGACAGCAGAAGCTGATGTCACCTACGTTGTTCGCTTTATTGTCTGGCCCAGCCAGGAAGCGTATGACATACTTGCTAATTTGAATAATGAAGTTGTTAATTATAACGATTTGCCAGCTGAAGTACAGAATCAGATATACGAGAGCGGTGGCAAATATTATCTGAAGACAAATACGACACTTAACACGACCTATACCTACCAGGGCAAGACGTATACCGATCCCATTGCTTTCGAACAGGGACAGATGGTTCTGGATGAAACACAGATGAATGTCCGTAAGGACTTTGCAAACGATATCAATAAAGAACACATTTTTGATCAAATCGAATTCTATCTGTTGAGAGATGGTAAGTATTATCAGACAGATGGTACTGTCTCGGAGACTCTTGACGAGAGCAAGGTGTATAAGCTTCCTGTAGATGCTGGAAATGATTGGACAAACAGCATATACATTGCGCCAGGCGTCATGAAAGATGGCGAAGTACTGGAGAAAGGCCATAAGTATTCTCTGGATGAAAAGATCATTGTTGGTAACGAGTACGAATACGAATTTACACCGCAGATAGTACGTCCGATGGAAATCAATGGCTCCTTGAAGTATCTGGTTCTTGTTGATCAGTATAATCCGGCTCCATCAGGTGCAACAACGTACTACATTGATGACGCTGCAAAGACTTACAGAGCAGCAACAAGTTCCGATACGGAAAATGTATACTATGTTGCGACTGGAGAAAATGACGAGACGCTAGTAGGTACCAACCGTAAGACTGCCGAACTGGATATCACTAAGCAGATCGTTGACCACACAGGAAACTTTACGGATGAACAGCTGGACGCTGAGACATTTACTTATCGCGTTACTCTTACTGTTCCGAAAGATAGTGATATTTCTGGTATTACTGCATATGAGTATGTTCCAAGAACAGATCATGATCAGCCAGGGACATATCCGGCGCCTACACCTACTAATCCGGATGCCACAGTTGACAGATTTTACGTTTTTGGATATCAGAGCAATGAATCCGAAAGTATTCGAGGTATTGATTCTGATGTAACTCATTTCAGTGGTGACATTTTTGGCGCATATACTGTGACAACGTCAACAGTGAATCGTCAGATGACGGATATGTTTTCAGAAGACAGTGGAGGTGAGACACTTACAGCAACAATTGATATCACCTTAAAAAGAAATGAGATTATTCGTTTCACAAACCTGCCTGCAAATACGGAGTATACCATCGTTGAGATGTATAACAATTATAGACAGGCAGATCCGTCCAGAGATGCCGATGCAGCAGGAAGTGATAAAGCAGCTAACATTGCGGACCAGGGTTATTCAACAACTGTAGCTACAAAGTCCAGAAATCCTGTAACAGATAGTGCAAGAATGGGATCTGTTGAGGGAACTACAGTTTCAGGCACAATTGATTATCTGGATGTTCGTTACTATAACCAGTTTACCAATACGCTGGAGGATGCAATAGATGTAGAACTTCAGGGCACAAAACATCTGGATGGTTATGAATGGTCAGGCGAGAGATATTACTACAAGCTTACTGCGGGTGATGATAGATATCCACTTCCGATTGTAGGTGCATCAGGCAGAGTGCAGTTCTATCTGACTGAGCCAAGTGGCACTTCTGATAAGAGTTATAGTTTTGGCAAGATCCGTTTCACTGAAGCAGGAACTTACACATATAGTATCTTTGAAACGGATACTCTTGGAGGAAGTTCTATTGCAGATACACTTCAAGTAGTGAATGGAACTGCGGTCCAGTATGGTGCGGCGGAGACAGTAACAATTGTTATTGCAGAGAATAATGGAAAGCTTTCGGTTGAAAGTGTAACAAACAGCAGTGGACATACTGCATGGGACGCAACAAATAAGGTTGCAAATACGACGATCACAAATACCTCTTCGAAAACCAGAGCGACTGCTAACAAAGTCTGGTTGAATGCGGATGGTACAGATACACCCCCGGCTGGTGCAAGTGTAGTGTTTACGTTATATGCAGATGGAACTGCAACAGATAAGACAGTAACACTTGATGGTTCTGTTGACGAGAATGGTGAAGCAACAGCATGGGAGGCAACATTCACTGATCTTCCGATGTATAAGGTTGTTGATGGGGCAGCTGTAGAAATCACTTATACTATCGGGGAAACAGGAACATGGACTGGTTATGATCTTGTAAACACTGATCCTGTTGATAGCGGTGGAACAATTACAAACCAGCAACAGACACTTTGGGTTCAGTTTAAGAAAACAGATATGGAAGGAGATAAAGAAGGCCATCGACTGTCAGGTGCAGTATTTACATTCAATGATGGAGTAGCTTCTTCTGATATTTCGGTGACGTCTGGTACTGACGGCATTATGGCTACAACACCTGATCAAGGCGAATCAGTAAATAAGTTTGAGCTTGCAGTCAGAAATGATCCGTATGTACTTACAGAGACAACTGCACCAAATGGTTATAACAAGCTGACGGATGTAGTAAATGTAGCTGTTTCTACAACTGGTGTTTCAGCAAAACTTGGAGATACAACGAGCCAATACAACGTAACAGGAACAGGTTCAGAAAATGACCCCTATGTTGTAATCATAACTAATAGTTCAGGTTATGTACTTCCGCATACCGGTGGTCCCGGTACATTACCTTATACATTAGGCGGTTTCATACTTATTATGGCATCCGCTTTGATGTACGGCTTCAGGATGAGGCGTAGAGAAAGGAGGTTAAATTAACAGCCTCTGATCTCGACGAATAACTGA
>CACZNZ010000100.1 GCA_902782625.1 uncultured Lachnospiraceae bacterium
ACTGCAGATGCCTCAATCGCGTCGTCCATAGTCTCAAAGATACCATAGCCGTAATCATCTGCTTTAGATGACGCGTCAACATCACTCAAAACTTTTTTGACGACTTTTTCAATTAATTCGACATCAATGTTCATTTATGCTCTTCCTCCTTGCATTTTTTCTAATGCATAAGTTGCCACTGCCGAATCTTCTTCAGCGGTTCCGCCGCTTACGCCAATTGCTCCAATTACTTCGCCATCGACGATGATTGGGAAACCACCTCCGAAGCAAACAATTCTGCCATCACCAGAATTGTGCAGGCTCCATAAACTTTCGCCCGGCTTTGTTACATCAGCTAAAGCCCCTGTTGGACATTTCAAAACACAGGCAGTATATGCTTTGTCCTGTGCAACTTTTGTACTGATCAGAAGAGTACCTGGCATCCTTTGAAAATACTGGAGATTCGCACCGGCATCTACCACAGCAAATGCCATAGGAACATTAATTTCCTTTGCTTTCTCTATGACGAACTCTCCCATTTCTTTGAAAGTATCCGTTGTCATCTCAAAGGAAGTCTGACTCTCTTCTACCTTCCCAAGTGTTTCCTTGACGATCTTTCTTACTTTCTCTTCAAGTTCTTTCACTTCCTGCTCCTCCTGCGCTCTTGTTTCCTCGAGCCTTGCTAAAGCATAACAGGCATCAGACAATCTGTTGATATACTTTCTAAGCTCTTCTCTGATGGGTTTCTCTTTGGCTAATGTTGTGATTCTTCTTTCTGCTCTTCTTACGACTGTTCTTGCAACATGTAAGGAAGCAGATGATGGACTAACACCAGGTATCACGAATTCACGCATCCGCCCATTCACCCGGGTGGATTCATCGATGATTTTCTCAAGATAGGTGATGTCTTCATCAGATATTTTATCCTTGAGCATCTCCATTCCTTTTTCATCGCTTGCGAATTCGGCACCTGCCATAAACATCCTTTGTTGGATGTGATGAATATATTCCCTGATATCCGGTGATTTCGTTAACGAGTAAGCCACACCAAGATTGGAAATCGCTTCATCAATCGTGCCATAAACATCGACATTTAAAGCATCTTTATCCGTTCTTGACCCACCATAAAGACCTGTAGTTCCCTTATCACCGGTCTTTGTATAAATATTAGCCATAAATGTTCTTCCTTAGCACTGTGATATTTCTACTGTATCAACGATTCCAACGATGGCTGCATCAACAGGAACATTGCTGTTGTTCGAATCATGAATCTCACTAGCTGAGTTGCCTCGCATAGCGGCTTTACGTGCCGAACTTCCTTTTACAACAATGACTGTCTCACCATCTCCGGCTCCAACAGTATCAACGGCAATTTCAGTCTGCTTCTTTGCGGTAAGATCCTGATTGATCTTTTCGACGATCAGAAACTTGCAGCCAGTAAGCGTAGGGATTTTTACAGTAGATACTACCGTTCCTATTACTTTACCTAAATACATGTCTTCACCTTCTTACTCTCTTACGATAACTGCCCCTGTCTGCTGTGCTGCATCTTTTGCGAGTTGAGTGACAATCGCATCTTTTCTCACAATAATTTTAGCGCAGCATCCATAACAGGCAATATCCATTCTTCCAACTACTTTTTTGTCGATTCTTACTACACCGACATTTTCTCCATCCGGCTTACTACATCCGCAGCCACAGGAGATTTCTTTTTCCGGTTCCGGTTCTTCCTGTTCACAGAATGAAGGGAAGCTGAAATTAGCTCTGAATACTTCATCTGTTTTCTCGAACAGATCTGCATCCGTTGTCAGGACGATGCCGTAGGTAACAAGATCAACCAGATTATTTCTGAGTTTTGTCTTGTATGCTTCTGTCACATCAAATCCAATGCTTTGACGGACACTGTTATCCGGACAGCACCCGTCAACTGCTGCCACAACCTTGATTCCTTTATGAAGTGCTCTCGTAATCATATTGGTAATCAGATTGTCACTGATACAGTTGGCAAGCTTTGCTGCCGTATTGATGGTCAGTGCAGGTACGATAACGATCTGACTGTCATCAACGATCTGTCTTCCATTCACCGGAGCGCCCTCAACATAAATGGCATCCGGATCAATATCCTTCTTGATACGATCGGCCGTTAATACTTCATCGGCACTTTTTGAAAGTACAACGGTGAGTCTCCATCCATCTTCCTTAAGTTCCTTCAATGATGCAACTGCATCCGTATAACCGATTAACGCACCTGTAAATAATACAGTTGCCTTTTTACAGGCATCCATGTATCGAAGAACGACCTGATCTGAAATATATTCCACAATGGTTGACATAAGCGCATTTTCAAATTCAATCTTATTCATTTATGTCACCTATTGTCTATTACAGTTCATGGCAATTCCAAGCGGTGTTACCAGCAATGGCTCTTTCGGTTTAATCGTCTCTATTCCTGTCTGTTTCACGAAGACTTCTTCAAATCTCTTGAAACTGCAGGCACCGCCGACTACATAGATTACATCTACATCATATCCTTCGATAAACCTTGACACGATAGCTGCCATTTTTTCTATTACCGGTTTCACTACAGGAAATACCAGCATCTCCTGTTTCGGATCTTTTTTGATTCTCTCAGCTTCTTCAAAAGAACATCCCAGGCTTCCTGCCAGAACCAATGTCATATGCGTTCCGCCTGTTGGTTCATCTGCTGTAAATATTACTTTACC
>CACZNZ010000101.1 GCA_902782625.1 uncultured Lachnospiraceae bacterium
TAGTCTTGGCGAACCGGTAAAGGCTTCACGAATTTATCTTGGAGGTGTACTCAGAGGTTCTTATCCTATTCTGGAGGCAGAATTTGAAAATTTTGGCTACCTGAAGCCACTTTTCCTGACTCTGTCTGCTATACTATACTTTTTTTTGGTTATGTGTTGCTTTTTGGCTATCTCAAAAGATCTGACAATCGAAAAGCTGTACGTTCCCGTTTGTCTGTTCCTTGGAATTGTTTATATGTTTGTAATTCCGGTATATTCTGTTCCGGATGAATATGCACATATTGACACTGCATACAGTCTTTCAAACAGGATGCTTGGCATTGAACAACCTGCTGAAATGCCAGGTTATGATTACCGTAGAGAATGTGACGTTGAGACAGAAGAATACCTTTCATTCTATACAACACCTGATGACTATAAGAGATATTTTGGGAATCTGATGTCGCGGCGACAGGATGAAAATCTGACATTGTGTGTGATGAGATCAACAGCTGCAAATGTCAATCAACTATACTTTCTTCCTGCGGCTGTGGGAATTACATTGGGAAGAATCCTGCACCTGTCGACACTTCCGATATATATGCTGGGTAGGTTGTTTAATCTGCTGGCGTTTGTGTTTTTCTCTTATCTGGGACTAAAAAAAATCCCGGCAATGAAAGAGGCTTATTTTATTTACGCTACACTTCCGATTGGCTTACAGCAGGCAGCATCTTTTTCCTATGACAGTGTGATGGACGCAGTCTCTCTCTTGTTTATTTCCTACTGTTTCTATATTGCGATGAAGAAAACAAGAGTTACCTTGTCGGAAGCGCTTATTCTTCTTTTCACTCTTGTACAGATGGGGTCTGTCAAGGGAGGAACTTATCTGCCGGTCTGTCTTTTCATGTTCCTTATTCCTTTGGAGAGAGGATGGAATTGGATCAAGAGTCTGCCCTTGATTGCTATGACAGGTTTTTGTATATGTCTGGGCTTTTTACAGGATAATATAAGTCGTTTGTTGACCAGCTTTTTGTCCAGTTCGGGAACTAGAGTTAGTCCGTTTGCCGGAAGGGAAATTTTCACATTCAGCTATCTACTCAGCCATCCATGGCATATGATCAGACTGTACATGAATACTTTTTTCACACAAGGCAGTCGATTATTATATGAGTTCTTCGGCGGCAAAATGGGCAGTATGTTTGATATTCAACTTCCCTGGATGTATGTTGTGGCCTTTATTGTAATTCTTATTGTTGCAACTGGCAGGGAAAAAAGTGAGATCGAACTGAAAAAAGGATCGAAGATCCTATGTGCAGTAATAGTCGTTCTGGTTTTTGGCTTGATTGGCCTTGCAATGATTCTGGCAGACACTTCGAAGACGTCACTCTATATCATGGGGCTTCAAGGACGTTATTTTATTCCTTCAATGATATTACTGCTTTTCATTGCAGGAAGACAACAGAGCGGTAATGGGGCTACGGGGAGCTTTCGGACCAGATTCATGGCCTACTGCGTGACACATGTATTGTTTATCTATAACGTGGTTATGATTGTACTTCCGGAGCTCACAAAGAAAAGCTGAGTGAGCGTAAGGACAAGTACGAATACCCTTTTATTTTGACAGGGAAGAACCTATATTATGAAAAAACTGATTATTATACCTGCTTTTAACGAAAGTGAAAGCATAAAATACACGATACAAAATATAAGACAGGATGCTCCAGATTTCGATTATCTGATTATTAATGATTGTTCGACAGATAAAACAGAGTCGATTTGTCGGGAGGAGGGTTTTAATTATCTGAGCCTTCCTGTCAATCTTGGAATCGGTGGTGCTGTTCAGACAGGGTACCGATATGCTGTGGAAAACGGTTATGATGTCGTTGTCCAGGTCGATGGAGATGGACAGCACGATGTGAGATTTCTTAATCGGATGGTGGAGACACTGCAGAGGGAAAACGCTGATATGGTGATTGGCTCCCGCTTTATTGAGAAAGAAGGATTTCAGTCTTCGGCGATGAGACGGGTAGGCATCAATTATTTTATGTATCTGATTAAAGCACTGACAAAGACTCGTGTTACAGATCCTACATCAGGATTTCGTATGGTCAACCGCAGGACGGCGGAAATATTTGCAGTTAATTATCCGAGGGATTATCCTGAACCTGAGAGTACAGTATATTTACTTCGCAGAGGAAAAAAAGTGTTAGAAGTACCGGTTGTAATGCGCGAGAGACAGGGAGGAGTTTCCTCTATTCGCTTTAAGAGGTCCATCTATTACATGATTAAGGTGAGCCTTGCGATTCTGATCGAAAACTTTCGAAAATAGGAGGGACAGCGTTGAGCAGAAAACTGCAAATTTTTTTAATCATAATTTTTGTAATTATATTGTTTTGGCTTATTCGGCAGGTTAAAAATCGCAAGTTGGATCTTAGGTATACGCTGTCATGGTTGCTCCTTGTGATTGCTTTGTTGGTTTTGTCGATTTTTCCTTCACTTTTAATCATTATAGCAAATGTGATGGGAATCTATACACCAATTAACATGATCTTTTTCTGTGGATTCGTTTTTTCTCTTTTTGTGATTTACACGCTTACAGTGGCAATTTCAAAAATGTCAGAGGAAATCAAACGAATGGCACAGAAAATTGCCCTTCTTGAAAAAAGGATTTCTGAATCTGAGGAAGAATTGGGATGATAAAGAGCAGGAACCGAGAAGTGTAGCGGCATTTGGTTATTTACGGATTTAATAATGAAAAAGACAATTAAGATTTCTGGAAGAAGTGAGAATCTTCATTTCATACGGTTTTTTGCTGCAATTGGTGTTATGATTTGCCACTGTTTTTCTATAGCGGAAGGCAGAATAGATAGAGAATGGCTGTACAGATTGACTGGTGGTCAACTGAATTTCGGGTTGTTGTCCGTAGCTGTTTTTTTTCTGGCAGCTGGATTCTTTATTTCCAGAAGCGTTGAAAAACCCCAGAGCGCTGGGGCTTTTTTCACTGCA
>CACZNZ010000102.1 GCA_902782625.1 uncultured Lachnospiraceae bacterium
CGGACCAGTCCGGAGCAGCCAATGTACTGAGTGCACTGCACGGGATGATCGTCATTCTCGATGCAGGCGGGTGTGCCGGGAATATATGCGGGTTTGATGAACCCAGATGGTTTGAGAATAAAAGTGCGATTTTAAGTGCTGGCCTTCGGGATATGGATGCGATCCTTGGAAGAGATGACAGGCTGGTGGAAAAGATTCAGAAAGCCTGTAGCAAGATCAAGGCAGAATTTGTTGCTGTGATCGGAACTCCTGTCCCGGCAGTGATTGCGACAGATTATCGCGCTGTAGGGCGTATGATAGAAAAAAGAACAGGGCTTCCTGCCCTGATGATCGATACGGATGGCACGGGATACTATGACAGAGGTGAGAAAAAGGCATGGGATGTGCTGGTCAGGCATTATGCCGCACAAGACTTAAAGATGGAGCCTGCCAGAGAAGATACGGTTGGCGTCCTTGGACTGACACCATTGTCCTTTGCGGGAGACTTCTCAGAGGAGACAATCCGCCGGATTAAAGAAACCATTAAACAAAAAGAAAACTGCGAGACTGTTCTATTGTATGGAATTTCTGATTCTATGGACGCTGTTGCGGCAGTCAGGAAGAATATCGTGGTTTCCCAACCGGCTGTTTCAGCAGCGACATTTCTAAAAAAAGAATACGGAATTCCATATGAGATTTGGTGTGATCCTGCCTGGATTTGTGATCTGGATGATAAGATAGCTGCCTTGCAGACAAAAGAGTATCATAAAATTCTGATTGTTCATCAACAGGTTGCGGCCAATGCGTTAAAGAAGAAACTTAGTAAATATACCAAAGCAGATATCTGTGTTGCGGGGTGGTTTGACACAGAACCGTCCCCCCGATTGGAAGAAGAAGACGAATGGATCAGCCTGGTGAAAGAAGGGGATTTCGATCTCATTATTGCAGACAGGCTGCTCAGCCAGGGGCTGAAAGACTACCGGGGAGACTGGTGGGATTATCCGCATTTTGCACTTTCAGGAAAGAAATGAGGTCAGATGAAGGAAAAAACAATCAGAATCCGGGTTTTTGGCATAGTCCAGTCTGTCGGGTTTCGGCCGACAGTCAGCAGACATGCTGCAGCCTGTCATATTCATGGAAGTGTTTCCAATATGGGCCCTTATGTGGAGATCATGGCGCAGGGCAGGCAGGAGGACCTGGATGATTTTGTCCAGGCTGTGAGGGAGCGTCCGCCAAAGCGTGCGGTCATCTTGCGCATGGATGTCGAGACGGTTGCAACGAAGGAGAAGTTCGACCGATTTGAGATTGCACAAAGTGGCAGGGAAACAGGGGATATCTTTGTTTCGCCGGATATCGCCATCTGTGATGAGTGTAAAAAGGAAATGTATGATAAAAAGGACAGAAGATATCTGCATCCTTTTATCAACTGTACCTGCTGCGGACCAAGGCTTACGATTCTTGACGGGATGCCATATGACAGGGAACGGACCAGTATGAAGGATTTTCCGATGTGCCCGGAATGTGAATGGGAATATACCCATCCGCAGACCAGGAGATATGATGCACAGCCGGTATGCTGTCATGACTGTGGCCCGGAAGTCTATCTTATGGGTCGTGGCGAGAAGGGATTAGAAGCAATCCAGGTGGTAAGAGACGTAATCCGGCAAGGCGGGATCGCTGCCGTCAAAGGTATCGGTGGATTTCATCTGTGCTGTGACGCTGCCAATGAAAATGCGGTCCGTCTGCTTCGTGAAAGAAAAAGAAGACCGGCCAAACCATTTGCAGTGATGGTAAAGGATGAAGAGGTTCTCCAAAGAGAATGCATGGTTGATCCGAGAACGGAAAAAATACTTACCGGCCATCAGAAACCGATTGTGCTGCTTGAGAGAAATCCGGGTGGAAAGATCGCACCATCGGTTGCACCGGATAATCCGAAGATTGGTGTCATGCTTCCCTACGCGCCGGTCCAGCTGCTGCTCTTTGACTGCGGTGATGACAAACTGATGACGGACTGTCTGGTGATGACGAGCGCCAATACCAGCGGAGCGCCAATCTGCAGAGATGATGAAGATGCCCGGAAAGAACTTTCGCATCTTTGTGATGTAATCCTTTCCCATGATCGGCCCATCCTGATCCGGGCAGACGATACGGTGATAGATCTTTGCTTTGATAAACCGTATATGATCAGGAGATCGAGAGGATATGCGCCGCTTCCCTTTATGACAAAAGAAAAGAGAAAAGGGACGGTGCTGGGCATTGGCGGAGAACTGAAGAATACATTTTGCATAGGGAAAAATCAATTATTCTATCCATCCCCTTATGTCGGGGATATGGGAGATGTCCGGACAATCCGGGCACTGGACGAATCTGTTTTCAGGATGCTTGAACTCCTGGAAGCCAATCCCCAGATGATCCTCTGTGATCTTCATCCGGGATACAATACGACGGTATATGCCCTGGAACTGGGCAAAAGACTGAACCTTCCGGTCGTGCAGGTACAGCATCATTATGCGCATGTTCTTTCCTGCATGGCTGAAAATGATACAGCCGGTCCGGTGATTGGGGTCTCCATGGACGGGACCGGCTATGGAACGGATCAAACCATATGGGGCGGAGAGATACTTCTTTCGGATACAGAGGGTTTTGAGCGTGTTGGAAGCATCGAACCCCTGACACAGATCGGCGGGGATGCCTCCGCCAAAGAAGGATGGCGAATTGCCATGGATCTGCTCCTTCGTCTGTATGGACAGGAAGAAGCGTTGGAAAGAGCGCTGGAGATGAAGATCTGCAGTCTGCAGGAGGCCAGAGTCCTTGCCGGTATGAAAAAGGGAGGAATCAATGCGATTACTTCGACAAGTGCCGGCAGACTTTTTGACGGGGTAAGTGCCCTGCTGGGAATCCGGCGTGTCAATTCTTTTGAAGGGGAAGCTTCTATGACGCTGCAGTTTGCAGCCATGAGAGCAGACCGCAGCGATAAACATAATCCTGTGACGGAGGAAAAGGGGACAACCGATCAGAAAGGCCTCTATCGTATGCCCAGCTTAAGACTGGTGGAATACATCATAGAAGGTATCAGAAAAGGAAAACCGACAGAAGAACTGGCCTGGGATTTTCATGCCGGACTAGCCGGTATGATTTTAGAGGCAGTGAAGGAGATTTCCCGTAAGACGGGAATCAGGAAGGTAGTTTTAAGTGGCGGTGTATTTCAGAATACCCTGCTTGTGACACTGTGTACCCGGTGGCTTGAAGCAGAAGGATATGAGGTATACAGGCACCATCTTCTTGCACCCAATGACGGGGGAATCTGCCTTGGACAGGCATTATACGGTATGAAAAAGATAGAGAAAGGAGACTGACAAAGATATGTGTGTAGGATTACCTGCAAAAGTAGTGAATTGTAAGGGCGGGATGGCAGTCGTAGACGCATCCGGTGCCCAGAGAGAGATTAACGCAGAACTTCTTGGCGAGCTTGAACCCGGTGAGTATGTGATGGTTCATGCCGGCATGGCCATTGCAAAGATCAGAGAGGAAGAAGACGATCTGATGGAGGAACTTTTATGAGTAGACAGATGGAGCGTGCCAGAGAAATTCTTGCTGCTTATGATGGGCCGAAGATAAGGGTGATGGAGGTTTGCGGGACCCACACTCATGAGATTTTCCGGCTCGGGATCCGCAGTATCCTGCCCAGAGCATTTGAAGTGATCTCCGGACCTGGATGTCCGGTCTGTGTTACACCGGCTTCCTATATTGAAGAGGCTGTCTGGCTTGCGAATCAGGACGTAGTGATCGCCACGTTCGGGGATCTTGTCAGAGTGCCCGGGGGTGGCGGATCTTTGGCAGATGCCAGAGCAAAAGGAGGGAAAATCCAGGTGGTTTATGCACCGGAAGATGCGCTGCAGTATGCCATAGATCATCCGGAGGAAGAGGTTGTATTTTTGTCGGTCGGGTTTGAGACGACAACGCCGGCCAGTTGTCTGGCCTTAAAGAAAGCGGCAGAAGAAAATGTGAAGAACTTTTCTCTTCTTACCGCTAACAAAACCATGCCGGGAGCCTATCAGGCGATGGCACACAGTGCGGATGTGTTTTTATATCCCGGACATGTCCATGCGATCACCGGGACAGGGCTTTGTGAAAGTCTGGCTAAAGAAAAAGGTGTCAGCGGGGTAATCGCAGGATTTCGGGCGGATGAACTCCTTACGGCATTTGTGGTTATCGCAAAAAATTATCCTCTCGGAGAGCCTTTTTTTGTCAATGCTTATCCGCGTGTGGTAACGACGGAAGGCAGTCCGGCAGCGGTTCGTCTGATAGAGGAATGGATGGAGCCGTGCGACAGTGAATGGAGAGGAATCGGGGTCATCAAAGATTCCGGTCTACGCCTGAAAAAAGACAAGGACAGGTTCGATGCAAGGATTCGTTTCGGCATTCCGCAGATGGAAGGAAAAACGCCTGGAGGCTGCCGGTGCGGAGAAGTGCTGCAGGGTTCTGTAAAACCGACAGGCTGCCCGCTTTTCGGGAAGGTCTGCAGCCCGGATCATCCGGTGGGTGCCTGCATGGTGTCTGGCGAAGGAGCCTGCTCCGCTTATTATCAATACGGAGGATACATCAATGATGAACGATAAAGATAAATATGTAACTTTGGCACATGGTGCCGGAGGCAGCAAAACAAGTGAACTGATCGATCAGGTATTCAGAAAATATTTTGAAAACCCACAGCTTACTGCAGATGATGCGGCGGTACTGCCGTTAGATCATGGAAGATATGCCTTTACAACGGATGGGTTTATCGTCTCACCGGCTGTGTTTGCAGGAGGAAATATCGGGAAGCTGTCCATCTGCGGTACGGTCAATGATCTTGCCTGTATGGGTGCAAGACCTATGTATCTCTCCTGTGCCTTTGTCATCGAGGAAGGCTTTCCGCTCTCCACATTGGAGACGATCGCGGCTTCCATGGCGGATACTGCCAGGGAAGTCGGCGTAAAGATTGTCGCCGGGGATACCAAAGTGGCAGGGAAAGGACAGGTTGACGGAGTATTTATCACGACTACAGGCATCGGATGGATTGAGAATGATACAGAGACTTCCGGGTCTTTCGCACAGGAAGGGGATGTCGTGATTGTAAGTGGAGACATCGGCAGACATGGCTGTGCCATCCTTCTTGAGAGAGAAGATTTCGGGATCGAAGCGAGGGTGACGAGCGACTGTGCACCTTTGTGGGAGACGGTCCAGGCCGCGCTTGATGTCTGTCCGGATGTCCATGTGATTCGGGATGCGACCAGAGGAGGCGTTGGAACGGTTTTATATGAGATTGCCGGGCAGAGCGATGTGGGAATCGAACTTCGTGCTCAGGATATTCCTGTACAGGATCCGGTCAGAGGCGTTTGCGGTATGCTTGGCTTAGAACCACTCTACCTTGCCTGTGAAGGAAGAGTTGTCATGGTTGTCCCAGAAGAATCCGCCCAAAAAGTCCTGGAGGCTGTCCATGGCTGTCGTTATTCAAAGGAAGCGGCCATCATCGGCAAGGTAACAAAAGAGATGCCCGGCAAAGTGATGGTTCACACGGAGATAGGAGCATTGACACTGCTGCCTGCCCCGCGTGGAGAATTATTGCCTAGAATCTGTTAGGAGGCTGTCAGATGGAAACAAGAATCGCGGTTTTGTCGATCATTGTCGAACAGGAAGATAATGTTACGGTCATCAATGACCTGATTCATGAATATGCTGCTTTTATGGTAGGACGAATGGGGATTCCTTATCGAAAACGTGGGATTAATATTATCAGTCTCGTCATGGATGCCCCGCAGAATGCCATCAGTGAACTGTCCGGCAAACTGGGGAGGCTTTCCGGGGTGACGACTAAAGTAGCTTATGCTAAAATGACAGACCGGAAAGGATAAATTATGATACAGATCGCATTTTACGGAAAAGGAGGAATCGGAAAGTCTACCACCGTATCCAACGTAGCGGCGGTTTTATCGTCAAAGGGGCTTTGCGTCATGCAGATCGGCTGTGATCCGAAAGCTGATTCCACGATGCTGCTCCGGGGAGAGAAAGAGCTTGCTTCCGTACTGGATCTTACCAGAGAAAAAGGCGGACAGGCAGTGCTTTCCGATATGGTCTATGAGGCGGACTGCGGGGTGTTCTGCGTGGAAGCAGGCGGACCACCACCAGGCCTTGGATGTGCGGGAAGAGGGATCATCGCAGCTTTAGAGACTTTGAAAGAAAAAGGGGCTCTTAAGCAGTATCGTCCGGATATTATTCTTTACGATGTCCTTGGCGATGTGGTATGCGGTGGCTTCTCCATGCCGATGAGAAAAGGATATGCTGACCAGGTGTTTATTTTGACATCCGGTGAGAACATGGCAATCCATGCCGCTGCCAACATTGCGATGGCAATCGAGAATTTCAAAGGAAGAGGCTATGCGGCACTTGGCGGTTTTATTCTTAACGAACGAAATGTAAAAAATGAACATGAAAAAGTCCGGGAACTTGCAGAGGATTTCGAATCCGAAGTAATCGGGATCCTGCCAAGATCAGAGCAGGTAACCGATGCAGAAGAGATGAAAAAAACAGTGATAGAAGCATTTCCGGATTCCCGGATGGCCGGATGCTATGAAACGCTGGCAGAAAAAATACTTGCGATCTGCCGGAAGGAAGGAGAATAGATGCTTACCCGAATCCATGGAAAACCTGTACAGCAGCCTGTAGAGATCTCCATGAAAGACGCTTCATTTCCAGTGCCGTTTGCACCAGGTCTTGAGTATAACAGTGCTGCGCACGGTACCTGGAACATCGTACATACCGGCATGCTGTTGCCGGGAGCCCATCAGATCTATGTCTGTGCGGATAACTGCAATCGAGGTGTGGTCCTGACGGCAGCGGAGATGAATGCCATGGAACGTTTCTCTTCCATTGCCATTAGAGAAGAAGATTTTTACAGTGGCCAGATGGAGCAAAAAGTGATAGACGGCGTGGGGGAGATTCTGGCAAAACTGCCGGAAAAACCGACGGCAGTTCTTTTGTTTACGGTATGCATTCATCACTTTATGGGAAGTGATATCTCTTATATTTATGAGACATTAAGGAAGAATCATCCGGACCAGAGATTCCTGGAATGTTATATGGACCCCATCATGCAAAAAGAAGGAAGAACACCGGATGAAAAACTTCGGGCAGCGCTCTATGGCCTGCTGGAGCATGACAATCCCTGCCGTAAACAGGTCAGCCTGGTCGGCAGTGATTTTTCGATACAAAAAGATGCGGAGATCGTAAATATGATGGAGCAGGGAGGATACAGAGTTCTGCAATTGCCTTCCTGCAAAAGCTTTGAGGAATATAGGATGATGGGGGACAGTGTGCTTCAGATCTGCACCTATCCTCCCGGAAGATACGGCGGGGAACTTCTGGCACGGAGACTGGGAACGGAGTTTTTATATCTTCCTTTTACATTTGGTTTTGAAGAAAATGACAGGCAGCTCGCGTTGCTGGCCGAAACATTGGACCTTGCGATGCCGGATACTGAAAGCCTGAGGGAACGTACGATTCAAAAACTGAACGAAGTAAGAAAACTCGTGGCAGATACACCGATTATCATCGATATGTCCGTCTGCCCACGTCCTCTGGGTCTTGCGAGGATGTTGCTTACATACGGGTTTGATGTGGAATGTATCTTTACCGATGCATTTTCTCCGGAAGAAAAGGACGATTATATCTGGCTGAAAGAACATGCGCCCAGGCTGTTGGTCCGTCCGATTATCCACCCGTCCATGCGATGCTTCCACCCTCCGGAGCCA
>CACZNZ010000103.1 GCA_902782625.1 uncultured Lachnospiraceae bacterium
CGTGCAGCTTTAAGGACTGGGTTGTTCGTTTTATTGATCTCGATCTTGGTGCAGATCCCCTTAGAATCCGCATAATAAGGAAGATTATTTATCACTACCGGGCGATTTGTTGCAACCTCGCTGTTAGTCTGAAGATAGTACCAGTCGCCTTTCCATTTCACGCCCTTTTGACATCTGTGACTTTTTATTTTGACCCATCTGCCATTCTTAGGATTGGAATAATACAGTTTGTGCTTTTTCCCCCATCTGTACACCCCAACGGCGATCTTTCCATCCTTGAAAGCGTGATAACTGTACTTTCCGACTTTGAAAGTCTTAGAGGTGATTATCTTACCGCCCTTTTGTATATAGTATCTGTCACCTTTCCATTTGATGAATCCGGCATCCTTACGTTTTTTCCCTGTTTTTGGGTCCTTGTAATAATAATTGCCGTCTTTCTCATAGACGCCGACCTGTGGCTTTGTCTCTTCTGCAATTGCCGGTTGCTCAACCGTCTCAGATGAAATGCTGTCTGTCAGAGCTAATGATTCATACCCGCCCGCTGCAAACGTCGTGCTGAACGACATCGTAAATGCCAGCAATAGCGCAATAAACATCCTGCTAACTTTATCCACAATTACCCCCATATAATTAATCAGTATCGGCATAAGCACAGGCTCTATACCCTGAACACGTTTTACTCTTCCCAGAGGAACGGCATAAATATCCCGAGTTGTTTTTCCCAATCGGCTTCACAGTGATGTCCTCCGATCTGGCAGTAAAGCTTTGCCTTTCCACCTGCGAAGATCACCCTGTTTGCCGTGGCCCTGCATGTCTTGTAGATATGGCTCGACTTATCCTCTTCATTCGGGTCTTTGATCGTACCGTATCCTACCATGGTACCCCACGATAAGTACACCCTAGTGTCCGGACTGAGTCCGGCGCTGTCCATATCATGCCACAGTTGGGTCCTTACGCTTCCGATCGACGGCGAAACACAGGCCGCCTTGGAAATCAGGCCGTTGTATTTTACCACCCCGTATGCCGCCATGAGGCCACCCATGCTTGAGCCTCCTATGGCTGTGCACTCACGGAACGGGATCGTCGGAAAAACAGAGTCTATGTATGGCTTGAGCTCATTGATAATGCCGTTCATGGTTTGCTCGCCGAGGGGCTCTATCCCTTTCAGCCAGCCACTTTTCATGCCGTACGGAAGGTATTCCGACATTCTTTGGTTTCCCTCGTGCGCGCACTCGATTCCAACTATGATAAGCTGCTTGTCCCAGCCGCTGCAATAATCGTTTAAGCCCCACGATTTGCCGAATGTAGCATCTTCGTCATTGAACAGATTGTGGCCATCAAAAAAATACATTACCGGAAAAGGAGGCTCTCCTCTGTCCGGCATGCGGATGTGTAGCTTTCTGTTCGCGTCTAATGAATTGAAATAAAAATCCTGTTTAATAAGCATATTCTTTCATCCCGGTTATTAAGTATAAGAATCATTTGTTTTCTTCTGCGATCATGTCCGCGGTATCTTCCGTGATCTCGATGCCCTTTATGAGATCCTTGACGGCAGTGTATTTATCCGCAGCGGACACGATGGCACCTTCTATGGAATTCGGGGCTTTGCTGTCTCCAAGCGGCCACATATGTCTCTCGATTATATCCTCGGTTTTCTCAGGGAGTTCGCTCACTAATCCCTTGGCGATCTCAACAGAGTCCTTGGGATGTCCCGCATTTGATTCCTTTAAGGAATTGAACTTATCGTTTCTTCCGAGCATGCCGAGATCGTGGCAGAGAGCTCCAACCACCACTGCCGGAATGCTGACGCTGACCTTCATTTTTCGAAGAGCATAGCAAATCAGCACACTTGTCATCGTTACTCTCAAAGTGTGTTCTCCGACAGTAGCAAGTTTATGATGCGTCTGTTCAAATGCCTGCTTCATTTCATCGGAATCAAGCACTTCGCTTCCGTATCTTTCCACATCATTTCTGATGCGTTTTTTTCTGTCTTCTCTTTTTTCTCTTATCTGCCTGTGTATGGTAGTTTCGTAATATGGTCCTCTCATATCTCGTCGCCTTTTTTCTTATGGTTTGATTGCAGATGCAGCCTACATCAAAGGCGATATCATCTTCATCAGCCTTCCCATAACCTTATATGAAACTTTCTCATATTTGATGTCATCCGCGCTGACTTCTTTGCACTTTTCAAGTGTATCACGATAATCCTTTTCTATCTCCCTGATGCAATCAGTCTTATACATATATGTCGCGCATTCAAAATGATGATAAAGGCTTCTGTAGTCAAGGTTTATCGTGCCTACAACGGCCTTTATGTCATCACTGACAAACACCTTGGCATGAACAAATCCCGGAGTGTATTCATAGATCTTGACCCCTGCGTCATGCAGAGCCTTATAGTGTGTCTTAGCAAGTGAATATGCAAGTTTTTTATCCGGTATCCCGGGAAGTATCAGTTTGACATCCACGCCACGCTGAGCAGCAAAGCACAGAGCTGTCTCAAGTTCTCCATCAAGTATCAGATACGGTGTCATGATATGCACGTAATCCGTTGCGCGATAAAGAATGTCCATATATACCGCTTCGCCGGCTTTGTACTTATCGAGCGGCGTGTCGCAGTACGGGATAACATATCCCTTCGCGTCTTTATCCTCATACACTGGCAAGGTGAGCCACTTATCGTAGTCTGCCATATCCCCTTTCAGATTCCACTGCTGCAGGAACATAAGCGTAAAGCTTCTGGCAGCCGGTCCTTTGAGCATCACAGCAGTGTCTTTCCAGTGGCCAAATCTTTCGATATGATTGATGTATTCATCTGCGAGATTTACCCCTCCGTTGAACGCTGTCTTGCCGTCGATCACGAGTATCTTGCGGTGGTCACGGTAATTATAGTGAGA
>CACZNZ010000104.1 GCA_902782625.1 uncultured Lachnospiraceae bacterium
CCGTAGCCCATATGCCGGCAGCCGTAGTAAGCCCTTTGACACTGCCTCTAGGCTGTTTAAAGATAATGCCGGCGCCGAGGAAAGAGATGCCGCTGATAACCTGAGCTGCAATTCGGGCGGGATCTGCCCCTTTGGTTCCGGCCACATCAATAAGGTCAAGAAAGGCATATTTGGAAAGAATCATAAACACTGCAGAAGAAACCGCAACAATACAGTGCGTTCTGATTCCCGCACCTTTATCTCTTTTGGATCTTTCAAATCCTATACTTCCTCCCATAACAGCTGCCAGAACGATTCGTATCAGAAATTCGAGATTATCGTAGGATGTCAGATAGATTTCCGGCAGAAAATCTGTCAATCCCTTTAACATAATTACCCTCTCCTCCCTCTGTTTTTGTATACACATTATACCATATTCATGACATGAATGTATATGGGAAATAGCAGACAGGGCTTTTTCAGCATATGTAATTATGCTTGCGAAAACAGGGACATTATTATACAATAGACCATATCGAAAAGGAGGTATCTGTTTCATGAAAAAATATGTATGTGATGTATGTGGGTATATTTATGATCCTGCACAGGGCGATCCTGACAACGGTGTTGCAGCAGGAACTGCTTTTGAAGATCTTCCCGATGATTGGGAATGTCCGCTCTGCGGTGTTGGAAAGGATGAATTCAGCGTAGAAGAATAATAAAAAAAAGGAAAGTGTTCGGAACAGAATCCGGACGCTTTCCTTTTTTATTTACAGTGATGTACCCGCCAATAATAAAAACAGATAAAACACATCGTTATTTGCAGCAAGGTAGAGCATGGCGTAGCCAATCCTATATGAAACAGAGAAACCGGAGTCTGCCTGCTCATGATATAAGCCACTGGAATTCTCATCAAAAATGCTCCTGCTATGCCCTGTATCATAACAAATCTGGTATATTCAATTCCGTTAAAAAATCCAATAAAACAAAACAAAAAACAGGTAAGAAGGCAGTCTATGGCATAAGCTTTCAAGTATTCGGCAGCTGCATTGACAACCTCCATGTCACTGGCAAATATGGCAGCCAGAATATCTCCATGGAAGAACGAAACAAAAAACATGACTAACCCAAAACAAAAAGATACTGCAATAGCGCTTCTAAGGCCCTGAACAGCTCTCCCGGGCTTATCTGCGCCATAGTTTTGAGCCACGAAGGCTGACATGGACTGCATAAATGCCATAGGAACTAGCATGATAAAACCACATACTTTTTCTGCAACACCGACTCCTGCAGAATAGATCACGCCCAGGGAATTGACAATCGCAAGAAGCACCATAAATGAGATCCCAACAAGAAAATCCTGCAGAGCGATCGGCGAACCTAATCGAAGAATCCTGCGAACGGTTCTACCTTCCCACCGAAGTGACTCACTGCCAAAATGAAACGGTATAGGCTTCCTTCTTATTAAAAACAGAGAAATAATCACACTGATCAGCTGTGCAAATACGGTCGCAATTGCCGCACCTATGGTTCCCATCCCGAAAGCGGCGACAAGAAGCAAATCTCCTGCCACATTACAAAGGCAGGCAATCAGCACGGTAACCATCGGCGTACGTGAATCACCGAGGCCGCGAAAGATACTTCCGATCAGATTATAAGCAATGATCACAAGCGTTCCGAGCCCGCATATACGAACATACCCCGTTGTAAGCCAAAATGCTTCTTTCGGCGCATTCATCACACTTGCCAGCTGTGGTGACAATGGCACAATCAGACCGGTCACAGCGACGCCGATTACAGTAAAAAGGAGAATGCCGTTACCGACAACACGTCCTCCCTCTTCGGGTTTCCCCATGCCGATATACTCACCAATCAGGATCGTCATCCCCATGGCAAGTGAACTGATCAGACCGGCAAGGGTAAATGTAATCTGTGAGCCTGTCGCAACTGCCGATACATCTGCAGCCCGTGCAAATTGACCCACGATCATAAGATCTACCGCACCGTACATCGCCTGTAAAAACAAGGCAATCATAACCGGTCCGACAAACTTAAGCAGCGGCCCAACGATCTTTCCCTTTGTAAAATCGATATGAGTCTCCATGTTGAACAAACCTCTTTTGTATCATATTTCTATGAAAATGGGTACAAAAAAAGCTGCTGACGAGACTTGAACTCGAGACCTCCGCCTTACCAAGGCGACGCTCTACCGACTGAGCTACAGCAGCTTGTTGAAAACTCAACGAAATGTATGATATCATGTGTCAGATTGTTTGTCAATGAATTTTCCTTATGATTTACGGATATATCTTAAAATATCGGTCTATACCGTCAGAGATTCCTCTGGCAAGTTTTTTCTGGTAGTTTGCAGAATTGAGCTGCCGGTCCTCTGTCGGGTTGGACATAAAACCGCATTCCAGGATAAAAGTCGGAATCTTTGCCCAGTTGATGGTCGTATAATAGTTGGACCTGATTGGAGATTTTGCTCTTTTTTTCGTCGTTCTTGCTACATTTTTTACAATCAGTGTTCCAAGTTTATTCGTCCTGATATAGTTTTTTCTTCCGATATATCTGGAATTTGCAGGAAGGCAGGCAAGAGGCCCTTTTGCACCACGTCCTGCACTGTTGCAGTGAATACAGACATGGATATCTGCACCGCTTCGGTTCGCCTTTTTTGTCCTCTGCTGGTTTGACAGCGGACAGTTATTGGTCTCTCTGAGCATGATGACTTTATAGCCTCGTGCAATCAGTTCTTTTTTCAATGCCTTGGCGATCGCCAGATTTGTCTTGTATTCCGGAATATGTGTCCGTACACCGGCTGTTCCTGACGTAAGCTTGGCTTTTCTTGCAGAGGAACCCGGTGCCAGCCTCTCTCTGGAGGAAATGCCTCTTCTCTGATGACCTGCTGCAACAAATACAGTCTTCTGTTTTTCCGTTGTCGTATCTTTTGTAATATCTTTTTTACTTCCGGCGGCATAAGCCGGCATCTGCAGTGCGCACAGCATGAGCAAAGCCAAAACCAGAGTATTCCTGATCCATGTTTTCATAAGTCTCTCCTTTGTTCTTCAATGTCGTATAATATGATAAAGGTAGAATATCATGCACATTTGATTTGTGCAAGGGTATAAAAAAATACCCATCTAACGTGATAAAATAGATTGTATTACCCAGCAAAAAAGGATATAATGGGTTAAATGAGAGAGGTGAGATATTACTATGTTTGAGATGTTTATTACCATTGTGGCCGCAATCGCCGCTACTTTGTTCGGTCTGTCCCAGACTGTTTTTATGAAAGGGCCTTACAGACACTATTATCAGGCAGGCGCTTTAGCTTTCATATTACTGCTCATTCTAATCTATACGATTTATCACAGTATCAAAAAGAACCGCATCAAAAAACTGAACATCAACCCTGATGATTATTACTACTATGATAAGTTTACTTCGATCCTTTATCGACTGGGATATTTTATCAGTTATCTCATTCAGAATATTCTGTTTGATTATAACTATATGCGCAGGAATTTTAATTTCTGTAAAGGACTTGATGTCTATGACGGCGGCGTAAGTGAGTATTATATCAAATTCCGTAATACGTGGTACCGTTATCTGAATCTGACATTAACTCGTCATCGGGTTTCTCTTAAGAAGCTTCAGCAGTTTGCCTGTCATAAGAAGAATCTGATGATCATTGACGCGATTGAGGATCCGGCTTCCGGACAGATGTTCCCGGACGTCGAAGGGTCTCCATTAAAGCGTCACTACAAGGAATTTTCTAAAATGGCCATTGACTTCACCAAAGAAAAATGGTTCATGAACGACGGCGTATTACGCTCTTTCCCTTATTATGACGAGATACATCCTATGTTTCGCAGAAATCTGGTTAAGATCTGTACATCCATGGTATATGTACACAAGCACGAGCCTAAGATCATCGATATGGTGAATCGTCAGGAGGCTCGAGGCCGCCAGGATGTCGATGATTATAAGAAAATGAGTTGATAACAATAAGAAAA
>CACZNZ010000105.1 GCA_902782625.1 uncultured Lachnospiraceae bacterium
AGCACGACATCCCTCTGAAAATACGTAAGAAAGCTTAACCTAACTCGTCCCCGGTGAGTCACCGGGGACGTTACAGTTTGACTCATGGGCCAAAAGGATTTAGTCCGGTGAGTCACTGGGGACGTTACAGTTTGACTCATTTTGAGTCACTGGGGACGTTACAGTTTGACTCATGGGCCAAAAGGATTTAGTCCGGATTCTTTTCTCTGCCTCTTATCTTCATACATGAGCTTATCTGCCCGCTGCAAAACCTGCGTAACTGTGCTGTCTGTATCCGGATCAAAAACCGCAATGCCCTTGGATACACATACATATTCCCAGGGTTCGGCAGCGGAGGCATTGGTTGTCTCAGAAACTATATCAAACTGCGTACTAAGAGCTTCCCTGTTAAGATAATCTTCCTTCTTCAGAATTACTGCGAATTCATCTCCACCTATTCTGAATACAGGACTATGCTTGAACACTCTGCTGATGGTGTCGCTTGCCGCGTTAAGATATGTGTCTCCTTTATCGTGTCCGTACTTATCATTGATAATTTTAAGATTGTCGCAGTCAAAGGCTCCGATCGCTAACTCAGGTTTTACTGCCCCGTCATCTATCTGCTGTTGCAGCTCTTTTACCGTTTTCTCAAAGGCGCCCTTGTTCTTTACATGAGTCAGCGCATCAACAAAGACCTGCTCATTCAGGTCGCTGATGTGCGCCTCCATATTATCGGAGAGCTTTTTAAAAGACCTTGTAAGTCTTCCAAGCTCATCGTCCTCATCATAAGAAAGGACCGCGTCATAATTTCCTTTTTCTACCCGCTCTGCTGCCTCAGTCAGCTGCTCAAGAGGCTTTGTTATGCGCATCGTATAAAACATCAGAAACAGGCTGGCGACGATAAGCACAAAGACTGACCCCATTGAGATATTTAAAACAAGCCCCAGCCAATCGCCCTTTGTCTCAGATTCAGGCACAGAAACAATAAGACGCATGCCATTGCTGAGCGGAACCCAGGCTGCCTCTTTTTCCTCGCCGTTATATTTATATCGTATAAAAGAGCTATCGCCTGACATATCAAAGGGTATCTCATATTTGGTCGCCCCGTTTGAATCAGTAACATCTACACGTGGATGGTAAAAGAGCTTACCGTCTGTGCCGCAAAGATATGCATATCCGTTATCGTAAAACTGTATGCTGTCAACTTCCTCCGCCATCGTTGTATAGTCAACTTCTATTCCAACAACGCCGATAAACTCTCCCTTATAATAAACCGGGGCATCGTAGGATATAACACGGACATCCAGATTGTCAGTGACGTACGGCGGAAGCCATATGGATTTTCCTTCATGCTTGGGAACTGTAAACCAGACCAGTTTTGACGTATCGTTCACATCGTATTGTGTGATATCGGTAACTTCGTGCTCTTCAAAACCGTCTCCTGATAGATTTATGTACCAGAAGCCTTTTTCTTTGGAAGAAACAGACGGATCGATTCGATAGTAATATGTAAGAACGCCTTTTGTCTTGGAGGCCATCATACCAAAATAATCTCTGGCACGCCCCATATGCTCACTCAGCTCTTCATCACTCGTGCCTTCCAGATCTTCTTCCACAAAGGATGCAACTCTTTCTACCGAGTTCTGAACGCTGTCAAAGTAATAATCAAGGCTCTTTTGGCCATTCTTGCACAGCATAAGAAGAAGCTGATCAGTCTTTCGACTCTCAGTTCTTCTTATGAAGATTGCGCTGAGCAACGTAGTAAATAATAGTGCTACGAATATCACGCATAGCATTGTGGCGGTAATCCTTGTTCGTAACGAACGCATTAGTCTATCTCCCGGAGGCAGCCTTTTAATAGCCTGATGTGTCTGGTAACCTAGATTTATTTTACATCATACAAACGGTTTTGCGTTCATTTTAGAAAAATATAACATTTATGAGTCACCGGGGACGTTACAGTATGACACATTTTCAATTTGTTCTTTACAACAAATTCTTATTAATGTTAGAATCTCTTTTATCAAAAATCGGTCCTATATCAGGACAACAATCAGAAGTACATCTGATTGATTTCCCTAATGAATATATTTAGCTACAGGAGGAGTACTATGGCACGTCGTGCAAGATGCATGAGTGAATCCGGGTACATGCATATTGTTGTGCGCGGAATTGGAAAACAAATATTATTTGAAGATATGCAGGATTATAGACATTATTTGAACCGGCTTGAGCGCTTTTGCCTTGAAACAGAAGTGAAAGTATGTGCTTATTGTTTAATGGATAATCATGTTCATTTGCTGGTTCATGGTGAATCTGAAACCATAATTCTATTGATGAAAAAGCTGGGTATAAGCTATTCGGAATATTATAATAAAAAGTATGATCGGGTAGGTCATCTTTATCAGAACAGGTATAGAAGCGAGATGATTGAAACTGAAAAGTATTTACTTACAGTATTTCGCTACATTCTTCAGAATCCTGAGAAGGCGGCAATTTGTAAGAACTCGGAGTATAGCTGGAGCAGTTATGGTTTGTACAATAATCCACCGGAATTTATGGATATATCACTGATAAAGTATAAGCTCGGAGATTATGATCACTACAAGGAATTTGTTACTTGTGACAGTGATGAGCAGTGTATGGATTATGAGTGCATTAAACATGATGACAAATGGGCGCTGAAGGAACTAAAAAGCTGTCTTGAGATTGCTTCGGGTACAGTTTTGCAGAGTTATAGCAGGGTAGACAGGGATATGGCACTTAGCAAGCTTAAGGAACGGGGGCTGTCAATTCGGCAGATTGAAAGGCTGACGGGTATAAATCGAAACACTATACAGCGAGCGTGAAAATGAAGATTATGAGTCAAACTGTAACGTCCCCGGTGACTCATGCTGAATTGGAAGAGGGTAAAAATAGTCGAGAATTAATGCAGGCATCACGGCTATTATTTATTCACAAGGAGTTAAGCCGATGGATCATCAAATACAAGCTGTACGCATGATGCAGGATTACATCAAAGACCATATCAATGAAGATGTTTC
>CACZNZ010000106.1 GCA_902782625.1 uncultured Lachnospiraceae bacterium
ACATCCGCAAGCGCTTTTTCGATATGTACGACCAGTGTATCAGAGTTGATCTTCTCTCCTATGGCAAATGCAACAACTTTGCCGTCAGCCCTGATCAGGCCTCCTTTCTGTTCCAGAAATTCGAGGTTGTTCAGGTAGTATTCTGTTACGCGAAGTTCTTCTGCCTTTTCCGGCCCACTCGGATCTCCATTTCTTTCCTTAAACTCTTCGAGCATCTGAAAACATTCCGCAAGATTGTCCTCTGTGATGTTCTCATAGGACCAGTCAGGAAATGTTTTTAAAAATTTGTTTACATGATTCTTTTTCTTGTGATATTTTTTTCCACTTAGCCGGATCAGTTTATCGCATTCATAGATATAATCTGCGATATTTCTGTCATAGGTAATATCAAACTGATCAGGAAAAGTCTTCAAAAACCATTCTTCGTGTTCTCTGTAAAAATTATTGAGGATCAGTTTGTGGTCATGCTGCCCGCTGTACTCCATAAGAGCCAGAACAGCCTTCCTTTTGTCTCCATCTCCAATCGGAAAACAGAAACTCATACTCATCCAGTCATCCCCACTTTTGAAGATGAGGTTATCTTCGTAAACCGTATATTCCAGCCTGTAGAAATTCCTCCACAGATAAAGTGTTGCAAAACACATATCGCAACTTCTGGAATCTCCTTTTTTCAGAAATGCCTGAATCAGTTCTTTATCCTCCGCCGTTATTGGCTTAAACTTCATAAACTACCTCATGTCTGTAATAATAAAACCATGGTTTTCTTTTTCTATAGTAAAAGAATACCATGGTTTTCCCGATAAATTATAACAAATCTTCTAATTTCGAACGCACTGCTTTTATGAAATCTTCACTGTTAACGGCGTTCACATTCTCCAATGTAGTGATCAGGGCGAGATCCTTCGTCATCGTTCCCTCTTCGATCGTATCGATCGTTGCTTTCTCAAGCAGATCCGCAAATCGGCAGAGTTCTGGAATATCATCAAGTTTTCCTCTCTTGCGGAGTGCTCCCGTCCATGCAAAAATCGTCGCTACGGAATTGGTGGATGTCTCTTCTCCGTTAAGGTGCTTGTAGTAATGTCTCTGTACCGTACCATGAGCCGCTTCATACTCTGTTGTTCCATCCGGAGCAACCAGAACGGAAGTCATCATCGCCAGAGATCCGAATGCTGTGGCAACCATATCACTCATCACATCTCCGTCATAGTTTTTGCAGGCCCAGATATAGCCGCCTTCCGAACGGATCACACGTGCTACAGCATCATCGATCAGTGTATAGAAATACTCGATCCCTGCCTCTTCGAATTTATCTTTATATTCCGCATCAAAGATATCCTGAAAGATATCTTTAAAGCTGTGGTCGTACTGTTTGGAAATGGTATCTTTTGTTGCAAACCAAAGATCCTGACCAGTATCCAGCGCATAGTTAAAGCAGGATCTTGCAAAGCTCTCGATGGAAGAACAAAGATTATGCATACCCTGTACAATTCCCGGACCATCAAAGGTATGGATCAGTTCTTTTTTCTGCTGCCCATCTTCTGCCGTGAATACGATCTCCGCTTTTCCTGCACCGGGAATCACCATCTCGCTTGCTTTATAAACATCACCATAAGCATGTCTTGCTATGGTAATCGGCTTCTTCCATGTGCGGACAGTTGGCTCGATTCCATTTACGACAATCGGTGCCCGAAATACGGTTCCGTCAAGAATGGCTCTAATCGTTCCATTCGGACTTTTGTACATTTCCTTGAGATCATATTCTTTGACACGCGCTGCGTTCGGAGTAATCGTTGCACATTTCACAGCAACACCGTATTTTCTGGTAGCCAGAGCAGAATCCACCGTTACCTGATCTCCTGTCTCATCTCTGTGCTTAAGTCCGAGATCATAGTATTCTGTCTTGAGGTCGATAAAGGGAATCAAGAGTTCGTCTTTGATCATCTGCCAGAGGATTCTGGTCATCTCATCTCCATCCATCTCTACCAAAGGTGTTGTCATCTTTATCCTATCCATACGTGAAGCTCCTTCCTGTTAATACACATTCGAAAGTTATTATATCTTATATCACCGTCTCAATGCAAGTTTTTCCTGCGATACTTCATCATGATCAAAGATCATCGGTATCGAGTACAATTGTAAACGGACCATCGTTTACCAGGCTGATCTGCATGACAGCACCAAATGAGCCGTGTGCGACTTTCAGACCTTTCTGCCTGCAGATCTCGATAAACTCTTCATACATCTTTTCTGCTTTCTCGGGATCTCCGGCTTTTACGAAGCTTGGCCTTCTTCCTTTTCTGCAGTCTGCAAGCAGTGTAAACTGCGAGACGATCAATAGTTCTCCTCCTGTATCTTCCAGGGAAAGGTTTGTCTTTCCCTGATCATCCATAAATATACGAAGGCCGGTGATTTTTCGAGCCAGCAAATCTCTCTCTTTTTCCGTATCACCTTCTGCCACGCCAAGCAAAACTACAAGACCATGACCGATTTTTCCGATGACTTCTTCATCTACCGTTACCTCTGCTCTGGTAACTCTCTGGACTACTGCTTTCATTGTCTTCCTTTCTTATCGCATAAAAAACCCTCTATGAGA
>CACZNZ010000107.1 GCA_902782625.1 uncultured Lachnospiraceae bacterium
ATTGAACATACTCTATACTGCGCCCCAAATCATGCGCTTTGAAAAGCTGCTAACCGGGAAAAGGCTTTCAATTTCTTATCGTTATCCTAACCGCCACAGGAAAATGAAAACCCAATCCTATTATCCCTGCTCATAAAGCGCTGGGAATCGCTCAATCAAAGTTGGATAGATAAACAAACCCACAGAACGGGGTTCCTAAATCCATCAGGTACTTAAAATAAGCTCTTATTTTACTCCCAATGGCTCGCGGGGCCGAATTCCTGCGCTTTGAAAAGCAGAAAACCAGGAAAAGGCTTTCAATTTCTCATCGTTATCCTAACCACCACAGGAAAAATCGACCATCTAAAAAACCGGTGGGCTTCCATGTATACATGAAAGCCCACCGGTCTTCAACGGGTTATTGTTCAACAACCCCCATTAATTCAAAATCGGTTAATATCGATATCTGTATCCTCGAATGGTTCCACTGAATCAATCCTGACATAATAAGATACTTCCGGGTTCACTTCTACCAAAACCCTGTCTCCTTTTTTATGTCCTTTCAGCGCATGATACATCGGAGATTCAATACTTAGTCTGTTATTCAGGGAATCTGCGAGTACATCTGTTACAAAAGCAAAGGTTTCTTCATCCATCCCATCTTCATAAAGAAGAGATACCTTGGTATTAAGCCCTACACGGTCAGCGTTGTGATTGTCCTCCACCACGACTGCAGTACGAAGAAGTCTCTCAAGATAACGTATTCTGGATTCATTCTGATTCTTCTCCTTCTTTGCCGCATGGTATTCGAAATTTTCACTGAGATCCCCGTGTGCTCTGGCTTCTTTTACAGATTGAAGCAATTCCTGCCTGACAACGATTCTGCGGTGATCGATCTCTTCCTGGATTTTCTCGATGTCCTTCTTTGTCAGCTGGTGTCTCATCCGTCTAGATCTCCTCTTTTACCCACGCAATCTTATTACCCAGGATTTCGGCAATCTTTGTGACGATTGGTTTCATCCGGATCAGTGCTTCTTCTCTGTCTTTACCGGAAGCCGTCACACGGATCAGTACGCCATCTTCCTTAGCATAGGTTGCAACGGTAGGATTCTCGTTATCTAAAATGTCTCCGAGAAGATCTGCAATCGGGGATTCTCCGATTTCACGAAGAGGCATTTCATCCGGGCCTTTGCATTTGATATTGATCGATACAAAGACATGATCGGACAGACGGCTGATAAATACATTACAGCATTCTTCCAGAAGAGGTTTCATCTCCTTTGGCGGTCCGGGAAGCATGACAACCGCTTTGTCTCCATCAACCAGGATAAGTCCTGGAGCCAGGCCGGCAGGGTTCTGAATAACCAGTGCTCCTTCAGGTACCATTGCCTGTTTTTTCTGACTTTCGGTTATCTGGTTGATTCCATAGGATTCGAGTCTCTTTTTCACATTTTCAAATGTTTTCTCATGGAAATATGTCTTTTTCCCAAAATAGGAAGCCACCACTTCTTTTGTCAGGTCGTCTTTCGTCGGTCCGAGTCCTCCTGTCATAATCACAAGATTCGATCTGCCAAGAGCTACTTCCAATACACCTTTAAGCCGCTCAGGGTTATCCCCTACCACGGTGTGATAATAAAGGTCTATGCCCATCTGTGCCATCCGTTTAGAGATATGCTGGGCATTTGTATTGACGATGTCGCCCAGCAAAAGCTCTGTCCCTACACATATTATCTCTGCAACCATACCTTGCTCCTTTTTCTTCATAAGTGGAAAAGCTGCTGCATTTGAATGCAGCAGCCGGTTATCATTCTCTCAATCTATTCTTTTGTTACTGTCTCTTTAAAAATGTCGGAATCTCAATTCTTCCGGGGTTCTGTACGGGCTCTGCCGCTTTCTCGTGACGTCCTGTCTGCTCGGAAGCCCCGGCATCGGCATCTTCCGATTTAGACTGAGCCTGTTTTGCAGCTGCTGCTCTGACAGCTCCTTTGCCCCTTACGCCGGACACATCTTCGATTCCTGTTGCAATGATGGTAATGCTCACTTCATCCTGCGGAATCTCTTCGTTCTCCACATTACCGAAAATGATATTAGCCTCGTCTCCTGCAACCTCTGTGAGATAAGATACTGCTTCATAAACTTCCTGGATGCCGACATCGCCGGAGAAGTTGATGATAATATCCGTAGCGCCCTTGACATTGGTCTCAAGCAGCGGACTCTCCATTGCCTTCTTAATAGCATCGACTGCCTTGTCTTCACCGGCTCCTGCGCCGATTCCGATATGAGCGATGCCTTTATCACGCATTACCGTCTGAATATCTGCAAAATCCAGATTAATCAATCCCGGCTTGAAGATAAGATCTGTAATACCCTGAACACCTTGCTGCAGTACTTCGTCTGCTTTCTTGAATGCATCTTCCATAGAAGTTCTCTTGTCACAGATCTGAAGAAGTTTATCGTTTGGAATAATGATGAGTGTATCCACGTTCTCTTTGAGTTTTTCGATACCGCTTAACGCATTGTTCATACGCGGTTTTCCTTCAAAGATAAACGGTTTCGTCACAACACCTACCGTGAGAATACCCTGGTCTTTTGCAACCTTTGCCACAACAGGAGCTGCTCCTGTTCCGGTTCCGCCGCCCATACCACAGGTAACAAATACCATATCGGCATCTTTCACCAGTTCGATGATCTCATCTTTGTTTTCTTCCACTGCCGCTTCCCCGATCTCGGGTCTCGCACCGGCACCAAGCCCTCTTGTGAGCTTCTCGCCAATCTGTACACGGGTAGCCGCTTTACATCGATCAAGCGCCTGCCTGTCCGTGTTAATCCCGATCAGTTCAACACCTTCAATGGCTTCATCCACCATACGGTTCACAGCATTGTTTCCAGCGCCGCCTACACCCACAACCAGTATTTTAGCCTGCGCTATTTCTTCATTTGACATAATTTCCAGCAAGGTCTTATCCTCCTTATTTTAATAATATATAATCACCCAACTTATATATCATAAGTATATAATAATGGGTTTCATTCAAATTATCAACCCAAAAGACAAATTTCTTTCATATTTAAAAATATTGCTTATTTTGAAAATGTAATGATTCTTTTTTCGTCCGTATAAAGGCTCATATCAACCGTTCCGGAAGATTCTTTCTGCCCGACAGATTCCAAAACAGCGGGAATATTCTCAATCTTTTCCTGCAGCTGGTCTGTACTCCCGATGTGGATCTTGTAAGCGCCGCTTACAAGTGTTATATCGTTTTCTCCGTCAAAATGAATCTCCGAAACCTGCAGCCCATAGGAGATGATCAATTTGGTAATCTGAACGATGGTTTCAAAATAATCACCCTTTACTTTGATCTTTTCGTTCGGCTTTACCTCCTCAAAGCTTACTCCGGTTACTACCGGCACATTTTCAAATAGCGTTTTACGGCTTTCCATCAGTACTCCTGACTCATTGAAATAATAGTACCGGTTTTTGTACTCAAATACGCCTGCCCTCATCTTTTCTTCAAGTCGCACTGTCAGAATATGATGTTTTTTACAGCTCATCCTCACACTTTTCACAAAAGGGAGATATGTCTGATGAAATATTCTGTTCTGCAATGTCATAAGCAGCGTATTCGGCACGTAATCCCTTTTTTGTACGGCCTCAACCACCTCTTCCGTCTGGTAGGTATAATTCCCCTGGACTTCTACAGCTTCCAGAGAAAAATCCTTATATATATAATAGCCTGCCACAGCACTTGCCACTGCGAGAGCCACTATTATCATCAAAACAATTCTTCGTCTCTGCCTTTTTTTTCTTATTTTTCTGAGAACCTCTGATTTCATCCGGTTCCACCCCACTGAATCGGCTGGCTCTTCCCAATCTTCATACGTTTAGATACCGAGAGGACCAGCCCCATCTCAATCAGGATCGAAATCATGGAACTGCCTCCGTAACTGATGAACGGCAGAGGGATTCCGGTATTAGGCATAGTATTGGTAGCCACGGCAATATTGATAAATACCTGTACTCCGATATGAACGATTACTCCCACCACGATCATAGATCCAAAGAGCTCCCTTGCATTGGTCGACACGATCATAAATCGCCAGATCAGTACCAGAAACAGCATCAGTACACAGATTCCGCCAAACATGCCAAGCTCTTCGCAGATGATGGAAAAAATCATATCATTATAAGCTTCCGGCAGAATCATCTTCTGCATGCTCTGTCCGAGGCCTTTGCCGAACAAACCTCCGGATCCGATGGCGTAAAGCCCCTTCAGTGTCTGCTCGCCATATTCAGATTGTTCCGGATGAAGCCATGTCGTGATTCGCGTAAGCCGGTAAGCCCTCGAATACAAAAGAGCAACTCCGCCGGCAACGGCGATGATTGTCACAAACACAAACGGCTTATAACCAGGATTGGCAACAAACAACATACAAAATGTGATGGCAAGAAGAATGATAGATGTACTCATATTCTCCACGCCGACCGGAATAATCAGCAGTGCAGCAAAGATCATTGGCTTGATCAGGCCCTTCCATCGCTGCATCTCATAGGCATGCTCATCAATGTAATCTGCAAGAAACAGTATGAGTACAATTTTAGCAAACTCAGATGGCTGGAATGACCGGCCTAATGCACTGATCCATCTTTTAGATCCGTGACTGGCAACCGCAAAGATCGTCGTACCGATCAAAAGTCCTGTCATCCCGACATACATCATGATCTGTATCAGGCGATATCTGAAAAACTTGTAGTCAAATTTTGAAAGCACAACCATCGCTCCCAGGCCGACTGCCGCCATGACACCCTGCCTTTTCAGCCAGTATGCAGGATCGGCATAATCCATACTCCCGCGATAGGAGCTTGTGGAATAAAGCAGTACCAGGCCAAATACAAGCAGGAACAACACAAGAAGAAGAACAGAGTAATCCATCGCATGGGAAGTCTGTATTCTGTTTTTTGGAACAGCACGACTGCGTTTCCTCGTCATTGTTGCTGCCATGATTCTTACTCCTTCATTGCATGTACAATATCTTTAAACATCTTTCCCCGAACTTCGTAATTCGGAAACATTCCCCAGCTTGCACATGCAGGTGACAGAAGAACTGCATCACCGGTCTGTGCATTTTCCCGTGCAAGCTTCATGGCTTCTTCGAAAGAATCCGCAAAAAGGATATCCTCAAAGCCATGTCTTTTTGCTGTATCTGCAATTGCCTGCGCCGTAGCCCCCATAAGAATGAGGCATCGGACTTTCCCGTCAAATGCTTCAATCCACTCATCATAGGAAGCTCCTTTATCGTAGCCACCGCCCAGAAGGACAGTAGGCCTGTTCATCGCGCGGATCCCTTTGATCGCCGCATCAGGGTTCGTCCCTTTCGAATCATTGTAGTAAGCCACGCCGTCTATCGTGTCAACATATTCTATGCGGTGTTCCACTGCCTGAAACTTCCGGATACCTTCTTTAATCTTATCAACAGGCACACCCATATAGTAAGTGATACCGATTGCCGCCAGGATATTCTCGTGATTATGACCTCCGAGAAGCTGTATCTGAGAAAGATTGCATACTTCTGTTTCCCGGTTGTCTTCTCTGATGACAAACCTGTCTCCGGTAAGAACAATTCCCTCCGAAAGTTCTTTTTTCCGACTGAACATAACTGGTCTGGCCGATGACTTTTTTGCCATCTCTCTGGTAATGGGATCGTCCTCATTCAGGATGATTACCTGATTCTTTGTCTGATTTTTGGAAATGTCCAGTTTCGTCTGTGCATAATTTTCCATCGTCCCATGACGATCGAGATGATCAGGTGTCACATTGAGGACTGCACTGACCTCCGGACAGAAATCTATTGTTGTTTCTAACTGAAAACTGCTGATCTCCGCTGCAATCACGCTTTTCGGTGTTGTATCAAGAGCGACAGAAGTAAACGGAATACCGATGTTCCCTACAACAAATACCGATGAAAAATGTTCCCGTAGTATTTCTCCCACCAGCGCAGTTGTTGTTGTTTTTCCGTTTGTTCCGGTAATCGCAGCAATCTTCCCACGCGCAAAGTGAAAGGCCAGTTCAATCTCACCCCAAACGGGTTTCTTCCGTTCATAAAACGATGTAGCTATCGGCGCCTTAAAAGATATGCCCGGACTTAAAATCAAGAGATCAAATCTGTCTGCGTATGTTTCCTCCCAGTCTCCAAGCAAAAATGAAACCTGCGCTCCTTTTGGCAGTTTCTGGTAGGCTTTCTCTTTGTCCAGTTCTGTATTACCATCATAGATCACAGAAGGCACACCGGCTTTTGCAAGAAGTCCGGCTGCTCCCATTCCACTGATTCCGGCTCCCGCAACCAGTATTTTCTTCTCTTTGAGTTCCATAATCCACCTCCGGCATTTTCTCTGATTATCTGAAGAACAGCAGACCCACAAGACACATAACAGCAGTTATTACTGTAAAAATCGATACTACCTTTGTCTCCGGCCAGCCTGAAAGTTCAAAATGATGATGGATTGGTGCCATCTTAAATACTCTTTTTCTGGTCTTCTTAAAATAGGCGACCTGAATAATCACGGATCCTACTTCCACCACATAGATCAAAGCAATCAGTGGGAGGAACAATGGGATCTTCAGAAGATAGGCACAGGAAGCCACAAAACCGCCCAGTGCCAAAGATCCGGTATCCCCCATAAATACTTTTGCAGGAAATGTATTGAACCACAAAAATCCAAGCAACGCTCCGAGCATGGCACTGCATGCCGGCTGAATCCCGGCATTTTGTGATGCCTCGAACACCATCAGAGCAACCACGATCACGGAGGTAACACTCGATGCAAGTCCGTCAAGTCCGTCTGTAAAGTTTGATCCATTCACCGTCCCAAGGATAACCAGGAACATCAGCGGCACATATAAAAAAACCGGAAGATGAATTTCCTGCTGTATAAAAGGGACTTTCATCGCTGTACCAACCACGGAAAACCGAACCATATATACAGCAAAGGCTGCTGTTACCAAAGCCTGCATCGCCGATTTCTGCCACGCTCTGAGCCCGAGATTTCTCTTCATGACCACTTTGATAAAATCATCCAGAAATCCTATCAGGCCAAAAGAAAATGTCATAATGACGACCGGAATCACTTGCATATGACCTGGTATAAAGGCGGCAACGCCCACCAGAAATGCGACCAGAAATAAAAGTCCGCCCATCGTCGGTGTCCCTGATTTTTTCTGATGTGCCTTGGGTCCTTCTTCTCTGATATACTGACCGAATTTCAGCTTATGTAAAAATCCGATCATCACCGGCCCTGCGACTAAACTGACAACAAATGCGATAATAGCAGGAATCGCGATAGTGTGATACATAGATTCTTCCTCCTGAAAGCATATCATGCTTTATATTATTTCAATTCTTCTCTGTTTCCTTTGCATTTGGTTCTATACCGAGAATATCGATGATGTCCTTCATACATGCCCTTTCCAGTTTTACTGCAAGTCTCGCATTGTCCTGCACTTTTACATGTGGTTCATCGATAGTTGCATACACCAGAAGCTCCGGGTTATCTACGGGAGTAAAACCAATGAAGGAGATGTAATAGTCCTTTTTGTTTCTCGGAATTTTCTCCGCCGTTCCCGTCTTTCCTCCGATGGAATACCCTTCGATCTGCGCCTTTACTCCTGTCCCGGATTCTACGGTCTCTTTCAGATAAGAACGAAGTTTCCTGGATGTATTCTCTGATATGGTTTCACGAACCAGTTCTTTTTCTATGCTTTTTACCCTGTTTCCGTCCTCATTAAGTATCTCTTTGACAATATGAGGTTTATAGTAATATCCTCCGTTGATCAGAGAACAGAACCCTGCTGCCATCTGCATCATCGTGCAGTTGAAGTTCTGTCCGAAAGAGTTCGTCGCCAGAGTAGCATCGCTCGAGTAATTTCCTGCATTATAGACAAGAGATGATGTATCTGCTTCACCCGGAAGATCTATGCCGGTCTTCCTTCCAAAGCCAAACTGATTCTGATAGGTATAAAATGTAGATACTCCCTCAGAAAATGCGATATTCATCATGGCCACGTTGCAAGACCTTGCCACAGCATTTTTCAGGCTGATTGTTCCGTGAACATGGGAACATCCGATGTTTCTCCTTCCTACTGGTCTCGATCCGGAACAGAAATAGGTTTCATTGCCTTTTAATGTTCCGCTCTCCAGCCCTGCTGCTACGGTAAAAGGTTTGTAAGTAGAACCCGGCTCATTGGTATCACTGATGATAGAATTCCTCCAGAGTTCATACATGCCCTCGTAAATTGTCCTGTTATCTTTCCCCGAAGATTTGCTTTTTTTCTCCGTGCGTCCGGATGATTCCGTGCTCCTTTTGGTGTTTTCCCTCATTTGTTGGATCTGAGCATCACTGAACAACTTTTTTAAGTATAGTTCATCCATCGGTTTGTTAAGATCATACGGATTAGAACTTGCCATGCCAAGAATCTCGCCGTTTCTTGGATCCATTACCAGCACACTGGTCATCTCAGAACCTGTTTTGCGATCAAAGGAAGCGATGTTTTTTTCAATCGCCTGCTGTATTTTCATGTTGATGGTGCTCATCACGGAATTGCCATTCTTCGCAGCTTTTACGGATTCTTCGAGCACGAGTTCTTCGTCAAAATAATAATATGTCCTTCCGTCCACACCATTCAAAGTACTGTTGTAGGACTGTTCGATGCCCCAGTTTCCTACATTGCCGGCAGAAGTAAATCCCAGGACACGGCAAGCCAGACTTCCGTAAGGATAAACTCTCCGATATGATTCCTCAAAGGTAACACCCCTGATTTCTCTGGCTTCTCTTATGATTTCTTTTTCCTGTTCTGTTTTCCCTGAAAGATCCTCTTTTGCCTTTTCCAAATATTCCAAAAAAGGTTCTACGTCTTCATAGGTTAGTTTTTCTTTGTAGATCAGATAATAGGAATCTTTATTCTCTTCTATCTTGCTCTTTAGATCAAGCACGTCAATGGTTGGAAAATACCGTTTCAGTACTCTGATTGTTGTTGTTTCATGAATACCGTTCTGGTCCAGAATATTTTTAGGTTCCAGGACCAAAGCGTAGAGTTTTTCGTTCATAGCCAGCACATTTTTATTGCGGTCATAGATCTTTCCTCTTTCAAAGGGAATGACCGTGCTGGTGTTTTTCTGACTGCTAAGGACCATAGCTTTATAGTGATTGCCGTATTTTAAATTGATATAAACCAGCCTTCCCACTAAAAGCAAAAAGGAGCAGAGTATGATCATAAATACGACCCCCAGCTTGCTCCTCATTGCCGCAGTCATTCGCCTGAATGTTTTAAATCTCATCACTGACATTATCCTTCTTAATCAGAACTGACACTCTCATATTGACGGAAGTAGTCTGTACCGACTCCCGTATAATACAGTGTTTCGTCTTTTCCGGGATATATCATTCCCAGTTTTTTCTTAGCATATCTTTCTACTTCCGTAAGATCGATTGATTTGTCAATCTCCGACTGGATTGCTGTCTGTTTGCCAAACACTTTTACTTTCTCTTCCTTCAGAGAATAGATCTGTCTTTCTTTGTTATTAATGACCGTTGTTTCATGGACATACAAAAGTGCCCCGAAGAGGATCAGCAAAAGAGAAAAGACGATGACAGAGGTGTATTTCCAATCGAAAGTCCGAAGTGCTGCAAGATTTCTCTCAACGGCACGTTCTCTGCCGGCCCGATCAACTTTTCTCTTTGCCGGTTTCTTTTTCTGCACCGGCTTCTTGACAGTTTTTTTGACCTTATGTGTTTTTCTGGGTTCAGCTTTCTTAGGAAGGGCAGTTTTTGGAACGGCTGAATTCCTGCTTTGACGAACAGTCTTTACTTCTTCCGTTCCCCTTTCCAGCTTTCTGACGCTGCTCCCATATATATATTCATATCGTTCTGAAGTACTTTTAAAAGCCATACTTTCTCCTCCGGTCCGGCTTTATATCTTACTTTTTCTCAAACACTCGAAGTTTTGCGCTTGCCGCCCTGCTGTTATATTCCAGCTCTTCTGGTCCTGGTACAATCGGTTTTCTGGTGATTACTTTTCCTTTAGGAATCTTCCCACAGGTACATACCGGAAATCCGGGCGGGCAGATACAGGGATCTTCGCACTGTTTAAAACACCTTTTTACAATACGGTCTTCCAGAGAATGGAAAGTGATGATGCAGATTCTTCCACCTGGGGATAATACATCAATCATTCCTTCCAGGCTGTCCCGTAAAACATCAAGTTCCCGGTTTAACGCAATCCGGATTGCCTGAAATGTCCTTTTGGCGGGATGCCCTGATTTTGCTCTGATCTTCGCAGGAATTGCTGTCTTGATGATCTCTGCCAACTCTCCTGTAGTCTCAATCGGTTTTTCCTGCCGGTGCTTTACGATATATTTGGCGATATTTTTTGCAAACCGGTCTTCTCCGTAATCTCTGATGATATGAAAGAGCTCTTTTTCTGAATAGCTATTGACGATATCAGCGGCAGTCTCTTTCTGCCGTTGATCCATCCTCATATCAAGAGGCGCATCTTCCCTGTAAGTAAATCCTCTGTCTGCCTCATCAAGCTGGTAAGAAGATACGCCGAGATCAAGCAGGATTCCATCTACATACTCTATCTCCATCTTTGCAAGAATGTCTGTCATATGGGCATAATTGCTTCGGACAATCGTAACCTGGTCCGTATAATCCTTTAATCTTTCAGAGGCTGCCATAATTGCATCGCCGTCCTGGTCGATTCCGATCAGCCTTCCATCTTTACCCAGACGTTTGACGATCTCCAGAGAATGCCCTCCGCCTCCCAGG
>CACZNZ010000108.1 GCA_902782625.1 uncultured Lachnospiraceae bacterium
GGGTATGGGTAAAAGACGGCGACGAATGGAAGGTTGCTGATATTCAGGATCACTTATGATTAAAATGATATGTAAAGCATGTTGACATTAAGGGCAGATAATTCCTATTTTTCAAATCACGGATAATACAATCTTGAATTTTGATGATTAGTTCCTTTATTACGATCAACAGTTCTTTTATTATTAGACTAAGAAAAACCATATTGTAAAGGAGGCTGATTATGAGTCCATTAATGATCATATTATTGTGCGCTGGTATTATTTCGGTCATTATATTGATCTTACTGGCAAAGAAACAGAAACGGATCCTGGCCACAATTCTGGGATTTGCTGCAGTAGCATTTTTTGCTACTGTCATTGCTTTGAGTGTGGTTGAAAAACCGCTGTCTTACGACAAACAGACAAAAGAAGCCTATCTGGCTTTGCAGGAAGATAAGAATGTAGCCGGCTTCCGTATTCGTGTTGATGATAAGATTACCAATGAGTTTCCGGAGTGGGATGATAAAAATCCGTTTAATTTCTTTATCGATTATCAAACGAGTGAGATCAGGATCTGGACAGAATCCGATGAATGATCAGTTTGTATATTCGGAAATGTTTCCGCTTTAACAGATGCCGCGGGATATGATTTCATCCTTGGCGAGAAAAGGAAGAATGAAACCAGCACAAATAATGGGAAGGAACGATCCTTGTCCTTGTGGAAGCGGGAAAAGTATCAATAATGTTGTGGAAAAAGGATGAATGATCATACGTTCCTTAAATTCAAAGAATGAATAAAGATTAACAAAGATGGCAAATATGGGTTTTAATCCCAGAATTGCCATCTTTTCTGTTGAAGGCTATCATTTCTTTTGGTATAGTAATTACATATTTTAGTTTAAATCCCGAATATGCCAATTGGAGGTTCTTTGTATGGAATATATTAATAGAGCAATTGAAGGTACGGTGCTACATTCGGACAAAACATTTAAAAGTGTGCTTGTTACTGGTGCCAGGCAGATCGGTAAAACAGAAATGATAAAAAAACTCTTTCCTGACAAAAAATATGTCCTGATTGATGATCCTTTTATAGAAGAGCAGGCTAACAATAATCCGAATATGTTTATGATGCTGAACCAGCCTCCGGTAATCTATGATGAAGTGCAGCGTGCTCCGGGGCTATTCCGGTATATCAAAATCGCCTGTGACAGCACGACAGACAAAGGCCTGTTCTGCCTTTCTGGATCGCAGCCGCTTGAACTTATGGAAAAAGCCTCTGAGTCACTTTCGGGAAGAGTAGCAATTATTGAAATGGCTCCCCTTTCTCAGCGAGAAATCGACAGGGATGACTTTAATATCTCGTTTCTTCCAACAATGGAATACATTAATGCCAGAAATAAATCTGCAAAAACCCCTGATAATTTGTGGGAAAGGATTCACAGGGGAGGTTATCCGGAACTTCAGAATCCAGATATCGATTGGGGCGTGTTCTTTTCCAGTTATGTTAAGACCTATTTGGAAAGAGATGTGAGGAAACTGTCTGCTGTCCAGAATCTGGATGATTTCAGACGATTCATGGTAGCAGTAGCTGCTAGAACCGGACAGATGGTAAATTATAGCAATATAGCCGATGAGATTGGTAAAGATCAAACGACAGTGAAAGCCTGGATGTCTATTTTGGAAGCATCCGGCATTGTATATCTGCTTGAACCATATACGCCCAGTGTTTTAAGCCGTGCAATCAAAACACCAAAGGTGTATTTCCGCGATACAGGGCTTGCGGCTTATCTGACCAGATGGCTGACACCGGAAACGCTTGCAAATGGGGCGATGAGCGGTGCTTTCTTTGAGACCTTCGTTATATCTGAAATCTTAAAATCATATTCGAATGCAGGTATTGATTATCGTTATTGCATCTACTATTACCGGGGACGAGACAAAAAGAAAGTAAAGAAAAACGGGGAAACCATAGAGGTCGAAAGTGAAATCGATCTGATCATTGAAGAAAACGGGATTCTCTATCCAATAGAGATTAAGCAAAGCTCATCTGTTACTGCGGACGAAACATCAGCTTTTCTGGTTCTTGATAAAGTGAATGATAAAAAACGTGGAATGGGTGCAATTATTTGCAATTGTCCTCAGCCTGGAATGTTGAGAGAAAATATACTTCAGATACCTGTTTGGTTTATATGAATGTGATGGCTTA
>CACZNZ010000109.1 GCA_902782625.1 uncultured Lachnospiraceae bacterium
ACGGTCGAAACAGATAATGACTGTGCAAGATGGGTTTATCGTGTGTATAATGCCGCCGGAGTTTCCTGTCCGTACTGGTCCGGCGCAGATCTCTGGTATGCTCTTGGCTCACAGGCTAATACCAATATATCAGATATCCCTGTAGGCGCTATTGTCATCGGAACCGGAAGAAACAGCAACACAGAATATGAAGATTTCTACTATGGACACGTCGGTATCTGCTTGGGAGATATCAATGGCGACGGCATTCTGGATGTACGTGATTGTACCGGCCCCGGAAGAGGCGGGATCCATACGTCAGATATCAATACCTGGGTATCCTGGCAATCAGATTCTATTTTCGGATCAGAACCAAGAACTCCGGGGTTTGTAGGGTGGGTTTTCCCTCTGCAGTAAATATATGAAAATAGTTTCCAGAAGGAAGGATCGGATGGTTCTTCCTTTTTTTTGTACCGGGATAGCATCTGTATATTAGGAAATATGCTGAAAACATCAGAATATATCGTTGTAAGTTACGTGCATTTCTGATAAAATTAATTCGATAGTTACATTTTTGTGAATATACTAAAAGGAGTATGTTATGAAAAAATGGATCGTATTTGTCCTTTGTCTGGGTGTGTTAACAGGTAATGTATCTGCAGTATATGCACAGGAAGAGAGCAGTTCTTCATCCGCTGTAGTGGATGAAGCATCTTCATCGATACAGGATGAAGCAGATGTTGAAGAAACAGAGGATACAACAGAAGCTGTCGAGGATACGACAGAAGCTGTCTCTGAGGACACCGGTCTCTCTGGCAACTGGATCCAGAAGGATGCAGAAAGCGCTGATAACTATCAGATCGGCTACATTAGAGATGGGGTGATCGAACTTTACTGGATGCAGGAAGACGGCACTCCCGGGAATCTGTACTGGTCCGGCAGCTTCGAGGAACCGGAAGAAGAGACGGATTCCTTTACCTGGGAATCTGTAAATGATAAAAGAAAAACCGGCTATGCTCTGATGGCATCGCAGGAAGAGACAAAGACATTTGCTTATGAAAATGAAGAGATAAGCTATGAGGTTTCCATTCTTGGACAGGATGTCACCATAAACCTCGTAAAAACAGATACGGATTACAATACAACTTCCGAGTCTGCAAGTGAAAGTACTTTGACCATGCCGGAAGGTTTACCGGTAGAATTTGTATCCGGTAATTACAGCTGGTACAAGAACGAAGGAGCACCACTGACTACACTGTATTATTCTGTACAGATCCATAATCCTAATGATGATTATGCCGTGAACTACCCGAACGTGCAGGTGACCGCACGCGCAGCAGACAGATCGATCCTTACCACATATGAGCAGATGCTTCCTCCGATCGCTGCAGGTGATACCGTAACATTCGGAACATCTCTGACTTATGAAGGGAATGCTCCCGATAAGGTCGAAATGATCGTAGGTAACTCAAACAATGGTTATGTGCTTCAGAATACTTCCGGTGTGATCCGTCAGGATATGCTTGCCATAAGCAATGTTTCAGAAATCAAAAATGAGCAGAATACCCGCTTTACCGGGGAAGTCACAAACAACAGCACGATCAGCCAGAACAGTGTATGCGTAGTCATTGTCTTTAAGAAAAACGGGGACAGCATAGGCGGTATCAACACGATAATCGACAGTATTGCAAGCGGAGCATCCAGACCGTTTGAGATCAGTGTGTATAAGGATATCATGGACTATGATTCTTACGAGGTATATGCGCTGCCGTGGGGATGAGACTTATATCCGGATTCCAGGAGCCTGCAGTTTACTGCAGGCTCTTTTTTGTCTTACAGGCTATCTGCCTTCGTACTTTGTTTATTAAAATTCTTTTCATCCTGTCTGCTTGGATTTATAATAGAGAATAGATTTATTGCGAACCGGAAACTACAGGAGGAGTAGGAATGGGAAGTAAGATTCGGGATACAATTGTATTTCTGGCAGCAGTTGCAGGATGTGTCCTGCTGACGATGGCACTGGCAGGTGGGAACATTTTTGGACCGGCGATGATCTACAACTTTGTTTTTCTCGGTGTCATGATCGTGTTGTATCTGATCGCTCTGATCGGCGGATCTTTTCGTCTCTCAAATGTAACGTCATGGCTCAGAGACAGCACCACGGATCTCGACGAAGCAGATGAAGAGGGAACGGTGGAAGAGAAAGTCCGGTCAATAGACACCTTTCGTCCGTTCAGTAAATATCTTGAGGGGTTCCTCCAGGATATGCGCAGAAGTCGCAGCGGTATTTGTGATATAGAAAACTACATAAATGAAGATGCGGTAGACAATTATATTCATAAACGTGTGATGGATCTGATCCCG
>CACZNZ010000110.1 GCA_902782625.1 uncultured Lachnospiraceae bacterium
CTTTCTTCCGGAAATAGCAGATGCTTTTTTCAGTCTGCGTATAATATCCCCGGTCTTTTCTCTATGTTGAAATTCATTGACAAGATAGATATATGTTTTCTCTGAACTCATCCTCTGCTCCATAAAACTGAAAAAAAGGAATAATCCGACGAGTTTTGTCAAATAATTCCTTTTTTATGATTTTCATATCTTCAAAAATTTATCTATGCGTATTTTATCATTCTCAAACCAGCTTCCCAGTTCATCGCGGATCAGCAGTCCTTCCTTTTCAAAGGCTGCTTTGAGTTTGCCTGGGAAGTCTCTTTTGAAACTTCTCTGTGTCAGGTTCACGGTTGTCTCATTGCCGTGTGTCATCAGGAATATTCCCGGACATCTGAATATCGCCGGACCGTAGATGTCCGCCTCCTTTACCAGACTGTCAAAGATTCCATCCGGAGCAAAGCAGACAAGATTTGTTGTAAAATAAGTAACCAGAAGCTCCGGTGCTTCCCAGATTCTTTCCCTCATAAATGCGAGTCCCTTATCATAAGTAATCGGAAATCCAAGCATCTCGGGCAGACTCTTTGCGCTCTCTTTGATAACGCCGTCAAAATTATCTCTGGTAAGCTGTTTGTCTTTAAACTGCCGTGCAATAATATCTGCCGCATCACGGTCTGACAGTCCAAACATCTCTTCGGTATAATAGATCCAGAAAAGCTCCCTCATATTCTGAAGGTATCTGCTGTCATAATACGGTCGCAGATCGACAGCACCCATGCCGGCGATCTTTTTTTCACCGACATCATAGTTATCATGAATCACTCTGGCCATCAGCAGATGTACATACGTGTCTACTGTGGCATCCGCCTCTCTGGCCAGCTGCAGCAGCCTTGGTGTATTAAGGACATACCGAAACAGCCCATAGTAACTGCACCGGTCTGTCTTCTTCGGATCATCCGGCAGTAAGAAGATATCCTCTTCTCCTGTCGGCTTAAAAAGATTGGCCGCCGGGACTGCATCAGAAGAAATATCGAGTGGGTCGGACATCTCTGAAAAATCCGCCGGGACGCTCTGTGTCAGAATAAGTTCCTTCGGATCAGGGATCTGCTCCCCTGTCATCGTGAAGTACTCATATAGAAGTGACCGGGCAAACATCAGAAATCCCCTGCCGTCGCAAACGGCATGGAATACAGAGATCCACAGAGTATCCGCCTGTACCATCACCCGAAACAGATATCCGTCCGTCTCCTTCGTACCAAGATTCACAGGATGGGAATCGTAAGGATAAATCTCTGCCTCTGCCTCATTGTCCCTCGTATAGAGATACCCTTCCGCATCCACAACCGGTGTCTGACGGAAATTGGGATAGCGGCAAAGCGTTTTATTCAACGCTTCTTTCAATAGCTTTTTATCAATCCTGCTGCAAAGCACAAGACGCAGAACCAGATTGCAGCTTTCATTTTCCGTAAAGAAATAGTAAAAAAGCTTATCTGCGTCATATACTTTATGAATTCCGCGTTCCATGCTTCACCTCCTGCCTGATCAATCTGTTTTTATTATAGTATAGGAGCACTTTCCGGTCAACATTTTCTGATCTGAACCCGGTTATCATTGAGCGTCGTTCCTTCCCCCAGATCGGAGAGAGTTTCGGAAACCAGTGCATTGAAAGTGCTTCCTCCCTGGCAGTCATCTCTTCGGAAAACACCTTCACATACAGCATTGCCTAATGCTATTTTTTCGGTCACAACCGCCCGGAATATCACATGGCCCAAAGCATTGTATGCCATGACCCTGTCTCCGTCTTTGATTCCCCTGTTTTCAGCATCTTGACAATGCATGATCAGCTTTTGTTCTCCCCGCCGGTCTATGAGATCTTCCCTGTCACGAAATTCCGAATTCAGGGTATACAGAGATGGCGCCGCCACCAGCCTGATCGGTTCCACATCGTTCTCACGGCTGATATGTGGTCTGATGTATCGAGGTACTGCCTCTTTCAGCTCATCATTGACGATACGCATTCTGCCCGAAGGGGTTCTGATCTTCAGATGGTCTGCATAGGGCAGAGAAATACTCTCCCCCTGTCTTAACAGCTGTTTCTTATCAGAAGGCAGCTTATCAACGGCTTTTGTCGGATGATCTAATATATATAGAAGCATCTCTTCTTCCGTCCTTCTGAAATACTCTTCCTCATAGCCCATCTCTCTGGCCAGCAGACAGAAAGTATCCCAATTGCTTTTACACTCTCCGGGCGGTTTGATAACCGGCCATGCCGTCCCCAGTGTACAATACCCGTAGCTTCTGTAAATGTCATGCTGTTCCACCGAAAATGTGGCGGGAAGGATGATATCTGCATACAGGGCAGTCTCTGTCATGAACCGTTCATGGGCTACCGTAAAAAGGTCTTCTCTTTCAAGTCCTTTAATGATGCCCTCCTGATTGGCAGCCGTATTGGCCGGGTTCCCCCCATAGACATACAATGCCCGGATTCCTTGCTCTCCCTCCGGGTCAAGAGCGGAAGCGATCTCACATATATTAAAGATTTTTGGGGCTTTTTTTCGAAAATCAGGTCGTTCAATCAGATCCATATCTACATAGGCGCCGTCTCGGGGATTGCATCCGCAAAGTCCTCCGCCCGGGTACTTCCACGCTCCCGTCATCAGAGAGAGAATAACAATCAGCCGAACCGTCATTCCTCCGTTTTCATAGCGGGAATTTCCGCTTCCAAGAATGATGGCCGGCGCATTTGCTGCTGCGTACTCTCTGGCAAGTTCCCGGATTGTCCCGGCAGCTATACCGGTCTCCGCCTGTGCCCACTCCGGCGTATATTGTTTCAGCCCTGCCCGGAAAACCTCATATCCTTCCGCATACTCTTTCAGAAAAGCCTCGTCACAAAGCCCTTCCTGATCAAGCACGTGCATCATGGCAAGAGCAAGGGCTCCATCTGTGCCCGCCTTGATGCAGATCGTCCGATCCACATATTTTGAAGTCGGAGTCTCATAGGTTTCGATAAGAATCTTCTTTTTCCCCCGGTTGGCCGGTTTGTTAAGTTCGTTTAATGCCTGCAGTCTGGTAGCCGCCATGTTGCTGCCCCAGATGATATAAAAGTCGCTGTCCTTTAACTCCCTTGGATCCAGACATCCTGTTTTTCCTGCCACGGACTCATAAGCCTCTCCCTTGGCAGGACAGCAAAGAGTATCCACCAGTTTCGGCGCACCCATCCGGGCAAAAAAGGCCTCTCCGCATTTGCACTGGATATCGCTCATCACACCTGAATAAGACCATGGAAGGATTGCCTCCGGTCCGTTTTGATCAATGATCTTCTTCCAGACACCTGTAATCTCTTTGACAGCTTCCTCCCAACTGACCGGTTTAAACTTCCCACTGCCTTTCTTCCCTATTCTCTTCAGAGGTGTCAGGATTCGTTTCGGGGAGTAAATACTCTTTTCATAATGTGCTGTTTTCCTACAGATTCCGTTTCGGGAAACCGGATGGTCTGAGTCTTTTTTTACACGGATAATTTTTCCGTTCTCTACCTCCATGAGCAATCCACAGGTCGCCGGACAGTCATAAGGACAGATGGATTTTCTGATCTTTATCATCTTTCTTCCCTTTTTCTGAGCAACTGCTCCATGTCTACGCCCAATACCAGCTTGATAATCCATACGAAAAAGGCAAGTGTCAGGATTGGGATCCCGCAGGATGTCACCAGCATGATTACGACAACTTCTACAAAGTCATTCATGGTATTTTTTGCTTTTTCGATTGCCTCTTTCGAAAGCTGTCCCACGGCAGAAGCTGATTTTTTGATCGTCTCTTTGGTATCTTCCACCAGATCATCTACCTTAGACTTTATTCCAAAGATAGATTCCATCGGTGCTTCTTCTTCGTTTTCCGGTTCCTTTACCTCTTCTGTCGTCGCCTCGGCCTCCTTCTCGATCTCCTTGATATTATCCATGGTGGTATTGATCGAGGATTCATTGGCCTTTTCGATAATCCTTGTCAGACGGACGCTCACCGGCACGATCAGTATCAGTGCCAGCCCCAATGCTGTAATCTTTACAGCAATTCTTTGCATGAGTCTGTTATGAAAGAAAAGACTGACCCCAAAAAGAATGCAGGCTGCCGGAAAGAGCCAGGTGAAGGTCAGATATCCGGCCATGGTGAGCATGTACTTTTCCAGAATAATCACACTCAGAATTATAATGAAATATCCCGCCATATCCACTATTTTCTCTGCGATCGGCGTGGTGGCATCTCCCGGGACAGCCGCCAGTGCAAGGGAAGCTGTAGCCGCTGCCGTCGTCATCTCCAGAACATTTTTCTGCTTTTCATTGAGCATCTTGATGGTTCCCCGATATGTCTCTGGCTTTGAAGCCCACGGAGAGATAACCGCTATGGAAAAAATGCTGAAAAGAATCAGCAAAACAAGCAAAATTTTTCTATTCATTTTCACCCTCCCTGTCATCAACATTCTTACACCTTGAAACATAAAATATGATACACCAGCCGGAAGGATAACTCAAGATGATAGATTTCTTAATATTTTTGCATTTTCCTATTGACAATATTCAAAACACATGCTAAATTAAATACATAAATAAAACATTTTATTAAAGTAATTATTTTAATATCGGGAGGGTGAATGATGAATCTGAAACAAAGAATCGAGCATGAATATGGCGGAATGTGTGAGTGTGGAAAGGAGCACAGTGTTCTCATCGAAGATATCAGGATTGGTTCCGGAATCCTTTCGGAAATACCGGCGTTGGTGAAGAAACATGGATCAAAAGTCTTTCTGATCTCCGACCGCAACACCTGGAAAGCGGCTGGAGAAGAGGTTGCAGGCATATTAAAAGAGCAGGATATGCTTTGCGGATCCTGGTGTTTTGACCAGGAAAAGGTTGAACCGGATGAAGCAGCTGTCGGTTCTGTATTCATGCATTTTAACAATACCTGTGACTATATTGTTGTCGTAGGATCGGGGACACTGAATGACATCGGTAAACTTACTTCAGCAGTTACAGGAAAACCATTCATGATCGTAGGGACTGCACCTTCGATGGACGGTTTTGCCTCTGCAACATCTTCTGTAATCCGGGACGGTCTGAAGATTTCCCTTTCCACAACAGCGCCGGCTGCCATTGTAGCAGATACCGCTGTCATGAAAGATGCTCCGACACGTCTGCTTCAGGCAGGAATCGGAGATATGTTTGCCAAATACATCAGTATCTGTGAGTGGAGAATCTCTCATGTGATCAACGGTGAGTACTACTGCCCGAAAGTTGCTTCTCTGGTAAGGAATGCACTCAGGCGCTGTGCTGAGAATGCACAGGCCCTGATGGATCGGGACGAGAATGCTGTTGCAGCAGTGACCGAAGGCCTTGTCTATGCAGGACTGGCAATGGCCATGGCGGGAGTTTCCAGACCGGCATCCGGTATGGAACATTATTTCTCTCACGTGTGGGATATGAGAGGTGAAGAATTCAAGACACCGGCAGATTACCACGGAATCCAGTGCGGTGTGGCTACTGAAACCTGCATCAGAATCTATGACAGAATCCGCCGTCTCACCCCTGATTATGAGACTGCCAGAAAGTATGTTGAGGCATTTTCCTGGGATGCATGGAAAGAGCTGCTTCGAAGTTTTCTCGGAAAAAGCGCTGAAGCAATGATTACATTAGAAGAAAAAGAACAAAAATACAACCTGGCAACACACCCGGCAAGATTTGAAAAAATCCAGGAACACTGGAATGAAATTATAAAGATTATCGATGAAGAAGTTCCTTCCCTGGAGGATTACAGTAAACTGATGGAAGCAATAGGACTGACACAGACGTATGAAGATCTCGGTCATAGCACTGAAGAAACCCGTATCGCATTCTATGCTACCAAAGATATTCGTGATAAGTATATCGGAAGCAGACTTCTCTGGGATTTGGGAATGCTTGAAACTGTCGGTGAAGAATTGTTCGTATAAAAAGAGAGATTGGAAAGGAGAAACAACCATGGCAAAGTATATTATCGGAGTAGATTACGGAACATTATCAGGAAGAGCAATCATTGCAGATGCAGAGACAGGCAGAGAGCTGCCCAAAGTATGTGACTACAACTATCCTCACGCAGTGATGAGAAAAGAACTGCCAGGCGGAAAAGTACTGCCGCCAGACTATGCCCTGCAGCATCCTCAGGATTATCTGGAAACACTCTCCAACATCGTCCCTGATGTCATGAAAAGTAACGGCGTCACCCCGGACGAAGTCATTGCGATCGGTATCGATTTCACAGCCTGTACAGTTCTTCCCGTAGATAAAGAAGGCACTCCTCTTTGTTTCAGCGGAAAGTACAATGAAGATCCGATGGCTTATGTACAATTATGGCAGCATCACGGAGCACAGAAAGAAGCTGATGAGATCACCAGACTCGCGGAAGAGCGAGGCGAGAATTTCCTTGCACGTCTTGGTGGAAAAGTCTCTTCGGAATCCCTGATTCCCAGACTCTTAAAGATTGCAAAGGATGACCCTGAACTGTATCGTGATATGGACGAATACCTCGAAGCCGGCGACTGGATTGTCGAGCAGCTCACCGGCAATCGGTTCCGCAACTCCTGTGATGCAGGCTGTAAGAGTCTTTGGCATGTGAAAGAAGGGTTTCCTTCCAAAGAGTTCTTCCGTGCACTCGATCCCCGTATGGAAAATGTTGTTGAAGAAAAGCTCCACTCTCCTGTTCTTCCAATCGGATCCAAAGCCGGAGAAATCACAGAAAAAGGTGCAAGGCTGACCGGTCTCAATCCAGGAACCGCAGTCTCTGTCGCCATCGCAGATGGACATGCTTCGGTTGCAGGTACATTAAAAGACGCTGCGCAGGGACAGATGGTCATGATCATGGGGACTTCCTGTGCACATTTTCTGGTAGGAACAGAAGATAAAATCGTTCCGGGATGTTTCAGTGTTGCCATGGATTCCGTCCTTCCGGGATTCTACGGATATGAATGCGGACAGAGTGGCTTCGGCGATCATTATGCATGGTTTGTCAATCACTGTGTTCCAGAAGAATACACGCAGGTGGCCAAAGCAAAAAATATGGATATCCACCAGTATCTTACGGAAAAATGTGCTTCCCTGGTTCCTGGAGAAAGCGGACTGCTTGCCCTTGACTGGTGGAATGGAAACCGCTCTGTCTTAAATGACAGCAATCTGACCGGTCTGATTGTCGGCATGAACCTGACCACCAAACCTGAAGAAATCTACCGGGCTCTGATCGAAGCGACCGCATATGGAACCAGAAAGATTATCGATACTTTTGAGGAATCCGGTGTTCCGGTAGAAAAGATTTATGCTACCGGTGGCATCTCCCAGAAAAATGCGCTGGCAATGCAGATTTTTGCCGATATCACGAAACGTCCGATCCGTATTGCCGCATCCAGAAACTCCGGCGCCCTCGGCTCCGCTGTTCTTGCCTCCCTGGCAGCCGGTACCAAGGCAGGCGGCTATGACCGGATTGAAGACGCGACCGCTGTCATGGCTAATCTTACGGATATCGAATACCAGCCAAATCCTTTACACTCCGCATTCTATGACAGACTCTATGCGAATTATACACAGCTCCATGATTATTTCGGAAGGGGCGGCAGTCCTGTCATGAGAGATCTGAAGCAGATTCAGAAAGATGCCGTTCTGAAAAAAGCAGAATGGAATCTTACCGAGCACCTTGCCATGTAAATGGAACACCTTTTATCCCGTTAAAAAACAAAGGTTCTGACGCAGTCCGCCAAAAATACTGTCGCCATGATAATTGCTAAGTATTTTACACGGACTTCCCCTAACCAGTCACACAGTCTTTCAAAAAGAGGCTGAA
>CACZNZ010000111.1 GCA_902782625.1 uncultured Lachnospiraceae bacterium
CCATCTTTACTGCTCTTGAAAAACCCACACTACATTTATAATTAAAGGCAAGGCATCCACCCGCCAATAATCACGCTGCCTTCTTTGCACGCTCGCCTCGATAGATATCCAACATGACCGCCATCAGAACCGCAAGCCCCGTGAAAAGAACTTGCCACTGCTGCTGAATTCCAACTGTCATCAGACCATTTTTCAACACTGCCATGATAAAAACACCGATCAGTGTCCCCAACATTGTTCCTGATCCGCCCGATAACGATGTTCCTCCGATTACTACCGCAGCAATCGCGTTCATCTCCATCCCACCTCCGGATCCCGGCAGAACCGAGGTATAAGTTGCACTGTAGAATATCCCGGCAAGACCTGCCATAAATCCGGCTATCATGTAAACGATCATGATCCACTTTCTGTTGTTAACCCCGGAAAGCCGGGTAGCCTCACTGTTGGAACCGATGGCACAAGCGTATTTTCCAATAATGGTATATCGGAAGAGCAGATAACAGACCACAAACATCAACACCATGTAGATCACGCCCATCGGAAATCCGTCCAAAGACTTGTAAAGCACTCTCTTAAACCAACCATCGGGCTCTGTAATCACCGGATATCGCATGGTCTGGACCCTTGTCACAATGTAACCGACGCCTTGTGCAATATACTGAGTTCCCATTGTTGCGACAAAAGGGGGAATCTTGAACTGCGAGATTAAAAAACCGTTCAAAGCCCCAAAACAGGTGGTCACAATAACAATGATCACCAACGACATACCAATAGACATTCCCCATTGATTGTAGGCCATTCCACCGAAAAGAGCTCCGCACATGGCCACGCATCCTATAGAAAGATCAATTCCGCCCGTCGAAATGACAAAAGTCATACCAAACGCAAGCATCACGATATAATAGCTGCTTTCCAGAAGACTGATCAGTGAATTGGAAGTCAGGAAGTTCTTTCCAAAAATCCCAAAAAACAAAAACAGGACAACCAGTACAGAAATGGCAATGATCCTCTGTGACATAAACAGGTTATGAATTCGTTGTTTTGTATTCATATGTCCTCCTACGCGCTTTCCTGGTCTTTTCGATGTACAGCAAGCTCCATGATCTTTTCCTGGGAGGCATCCGCGATGTCCAATTCTCCAGTGATCCTGCCTTCACACATAACCAGAATCCGGTCGCTCATGCTCAAAAGTTCCTCCATCTCGGAGGAAATCATAATGATAGATTTTCCCCGCCTGATCATTTCCTTCATCAGTTGATAGATTTCACTCTTTGCCCCTACATCAACGCCTCGAGTTGGTTCATCAAAAATCAGAATATCGCAATTTTTCATCAGCCATTTTGCAATGGCAACCTTCTGCTGATTCCCTCCGGACAAATTGTTCACGGTCTGATGGACCGAGCTCATCTTTACCGAAACAGATTTGGCGATTTCCTCCGTCATCATATCCTGTTTCTTTTCGTTCACGACCCCATTCGGTGCCAACTGCTTCCAGCTTGTCAATGCGATATTGTCGGCAACTGAAAGGTTGACCGCAAGCCCAAGCAGCTTTCTGTCCTCTGAAATATATCCGATTCCATGCTTTACCGCATCATACGGAGAATGTATCTGGATCCGGACTCCTTCCTTTAAAATCGTTCCGCTTTTTCTCCAGTCCGCTCCAAAGATCAAACGGGCAAGTTCCGTTCTTCCGGCCCCCATCAGTCCTCCAAAGCCCAGGATTTCTCCCTTCTTCAGACTGAAACTGCATGATTTTATCATACCCGAAGCCATATCCTTAACTTCCAGAAGAACTGGCGCTCCTTCCGGAACCTCGGATTTCGTCTTCTTCTCCCAGCTTACTTCCCGCCCGACCATGCTTTTGATCAGCTCCTGCATGGAGCAGTCCGATGTATCATAAGTATGAATATAGGCGCCGTCACGCATAACCGTGATCCGGTCTGTAATTTCAAACAGCTCTTCAAGCCGGTGAGAAATATAGATGATCGATAATCCCCGCTCTTTCAGCTTCCGGATTACCCGGAACAGTTCCTCTATCTCGGTAATGGACAGAGCCGCAGTGGGTTCATCCATAATCAATATTTTACTGTTGTAAGAGATTCCCTTTGCGATTTCCACCATCTGCTGCTTGGCTACAGTCAGTTTTTCAACAATTGTATTGGGGTCTACTGAAAGATCCAGTTCATGTAACAGCTCTTGTGCCCTCTGCAGATCCTTTTTCCGGTTTAGCAGAATTCCCTTGCGGGATTCCCTTCCTATAAAAATGTTATCCGCAATACTTAGCTTTTGTACCAGGTTCAATTCCTGGTAGATCATACAAATACCGTCCCTCAAAGCGCTCCGCCGGTTTTTATAAATGACTTTCATACCATCTACAAGAATCTCACCCGAATCTGCCTCGTAAACACCGGACAGAATCTTCATTAGAGTTGATTTTCCCGCTCCATTCTCTCCGATCAATCCCAGAACCTCGCCTTTTCGAAGTTCCAGTTTTCCACCTGTAAGAGCATGTATACCGCCGAAGGATTTCCGGATATCCTGCATAGAGACAATCAGATTCTCACCTTCCATACGGTTTTCCTCCAAAACTTATTTCTGCTTTGGGACGAACTGGCCAAAGCCTTCCGGTGCCGTAATTCTTCCTTCATCATAGACCAACGTTCCTCGTACATAAGTCTGTATTACTTTCCCTTTCATACGGAACCCATGATACACATTGTGTTCGCTCTTTGTCTTACTGAACGATTTTTTTCCATCAAAGATCCACTCTCTTTCCGGATCGATCACGAGAATATCTGCATCTCTCCCCGGAAGCAAACTTCCCTTTTTAGGAGCAAGCCCCATGATGTCAGCGGCATTCCCGGCAGTAAGACGTGCAAGCGTTGGGAACGGAAGCCCCCGTTTGTTGACTCCTTCGGTCAGCATTCCAGCCATCATGGCATCATATCCGCCAAAACCACATAGTTCTTTCCAGAAATTCCCATTTCTGACTTTTTCTTCGTCCGCGTAAGGGCCATGATCCGATCCAAGTGTATCAATCGTACCGTCAAATACCGAATCCCAGAGTTTTTCAACATTTTCCCGGCTGCGGAACGGCGGATTGCATTTTGCATAAGCACCTTTTTCATTCAACACAGACTTATCAAAAATCAGGTAGTGCGGGCACGTTTCAACGAACACCCTTTTCCCGCTGCATTTTGCCTGTTTCAGCAAAGCAGCTCCTTCCGCTATCGTCATATGACATATGTACAGACGGACCCCAGTCTGTTCCGCAAACAGCACCGCTCTTTGTATGGCTTCATATTCCACCCACCAGGGACGCGCATCATCATGCATGGAAAAGTCCATACTCCCGCTCTTTTCCATCTCTTTGCTTCCGAAATCCGCAATTTCCGCGTTCTCTGCATGCACACCGATCAAACCGTCAAACGCCGCGGCATTTTTCATCCCTCTTATCAGATATCCGTCCGTAATCTGAGGATAATCCGGATTTGCAAAGCTCATAAACCCTTTATAAGCTACACAACCCAGCTGATCCAATGTCTCCAGACGATCCACGCATCCAGGTGTAAGACCACCCCAAAAAGCAAAATCTACACAGGAAGCTTTTTCCGCAACCTGTAGTTTCAGATCAAACCCTTCCTGGTCAACTATCGGAGGAACACTTAACGGCATGTCAATAATCGTAGTAATTCCTCCGGACGCAGCACATCGTGAGCCATATGCCCAATCCTCCCGATAATTCAGAGGAGATGGATCCCACATATGTACATGAGTATCAATCATCCCCGGCATCAGAATCTTTCCACCAACATCGATCTCCTCATAGCCAGGCAGACGAATACATGAAGAAAGGATTCCTTTTATTATTCCATCTTCTACAACAAGTGACCCATCGATCATTGTATCCGCACATACGATCTTCGCGTTTGTGAAGATTTGTTTTGCATTCTTTACTTCTTTGGTATACTCCATGTTCAATTCCTTTTCCATTTTAATCGCGTTCATCACTTCTCATTCGTGAGTAGTGTCGTGTTGGCTTCATTCTATCCGCTGTCTATAGATTTGTCAAGTGAATATGCTATTTTTAGAATACTTTTGTCATTTTCACTAATTACCATCTGTGATTTTTAGATATATCGGATTATTGACAATCCATTTTCTGGTATGCTAATATCTTTTTATTAATCATCAATGAGCAGTGATGATGCGTGAAAGGAGATAATCGAATGAATGAACAGTCCTCTCTTACTCCAGCCAAAATTTTTATCCGCCCCACCGAGGAACGCTTCCAGGACGATTACAGACGCTGGCAGGGAATACCTTCCATAGAAGTAACAGATAGAGGCAGGATCTTTGTCAATTTCTATTCCGGACAAGACGCTGAAGTCGGTGGAAATATTATGGTGCTCTGTGTCAGCGACGACAATGGTAAGACTTTTCGTTCCTGTGAAGCTGTTGTAGAACACCCAGATCCAGAATGCCGCATTTATGATCCTAATCTCTGGATCGATCCATATGGAAAGCTATGGATGAGCTATACACAGGCGAGAGGATTTAATGACGGAAGAAGCGGCGTCTGGATGGCAATATGTAAAAATCCCGATGCTGATATTCTTTCATTTGCTCCTCCCCGGCGAATCGCAAATGGAATCATGATGAATAAGCCCTTAATTACCAGTAGGGGAGAATGGCTCTTCCCCTGTTCCATCTGGTGTGACAAAAGCGGAAGCGTCCCTTCCGAACGTCACGGACTGGAAAACGAGCAGTATTCCAACGTTTATGCTTCTTCTGATGAAGGAAAAACGATAACCCTGCGAGGCCATGCAGATATTCCAAACCGCAGTTTTGATGAAAATATGATCGTTGAAAAGAAAGACGGCAGTCTGTGGATGCTTGTACGAACTTTTGACGGCATAGGGGAAAGCTTTTCTTATGATGATGGAAAAACATGGACCCCGGGACGAAACTCCCACATTGACGGGCCCTGTTCCAGATTTCATATCCGAAGATTAAAATCCGGACGCTTGCTGATGATTAATCATTACAAATTTGATCAGAGAATTGATTTGGATGACATTATGTCCCAGGGAAATGTTAAAAGTTGGAAAGGCCGCAGCCACCTGACCGCCATGCTTAGCGAGGACGACGGAGAGACCTGGCCTTACACGCTTCTTTTGGATGAACGAAACGAAGTCTCTTATCCCGATGCCAAAGAGGCTGCTGACGGATATATCTATGTGACCTATGACAGAGAACGCGTGAAAGAACGTGAAATATTGATGGCGAGATTCACTGAAGAAGATATTCTCCGGGGAAAAATAGAGAGTCCAGACGGGAAGCTCCGGATCCTTGTAAACAAAGCGACCGGACAGCCAGACATTCACGAATAAGACGGAAATAAAACATGTTTTTCAGCACCCCTACCCCGGAATGTATCCAATGATGCTCTGCGCCTGGGGGCAGGGGGGCTGATCACTTATCCACATTTAACAATTCTGTAAAGGGGTCTGACCCCATTTTGCTTTCACCGCCTCATAGGAAGCGATGTCTCCAATATCATATCTGGAGCCGGGCATAAGATACGCATACATTGCGGCTTTCGTACTGAGCCGTTCCGCAAAAGAACCAGGTGCATCGAAGCCGCACCCATCGTCAAGGGCTTCCTGGATTCGGCA
>CACZNZ010000112.1 GCA_902782625.1 uncultured Lachnospiraceae bacterium
ATAAAAGCCATATCTTTTTCCGAAGGAAGTCAACATGAAAATAGTGATATTTGATGATAATCAGACCGATATGCAAAGACTCTGTCAAATCATTGATGAGTGGAAAAAGGACAAGCGATATTCTGATGTCATCATGATGCGGTATAACAGGATATCTGACCTTGATTTTTCCCTGGATGAACTCATCTTTTCTGATATCTTTTTTCTTGATATCATGACTCCGGAAAGTGACAGCGCCGGCTTTGTCCTTGCCGAACGGATCCATCTTAAAAATCCAAACGCGATTATCATCTTTACGACAAACAGTAAAGAATATATGGAAAATGCATTTGAGATCGCTGCTTTCCGTTATCTTTTAAAACCACTTGAAAAAGATAAAGTAGTAAATATCCTTGAACGGGTCTATCATTCCCCGTCCTTACGGTCGAGAACAAAAGCAGTTTTTTCAGGGATATTTCAATCGGAAGTAATTGATATGGATCAGATCGTCTATATTCAGGCACAAATGAAGGATCATCGCGCAGAAGTACATCAGATAAACGGAAGAAAAACAGATATCAGTCTTGTGGATTTTTCTTTTTCATCATTGCCCGAAAAATGTCTTACGGATGATTTTGTCCAATGCCATCGAAGTACGATCATCAACCTGAATTATGTAACAAGCTTCGATCATCACTCCGTATGGCTTCTTGGAAAGTACGAAATCTCAGTCGGCAGGACATATCGTTCTGATCTGGTGAACCTGATCATCAATCACAGTAAAAGACAGGTTTTATAGCTATGTGGACGGTCTATGAGCTTACACTGAATCTGTATGAAGGGATTCTTTATACCTGGTTCATCACAAAAATACTATCCAGAAAAAATGATGAATGGTGGTCTTTTGCTGCCTGTGCGCTTCTGACTGCTCTGGGGTTCAGCACATATCTGGTCTGGCCGATGCCGTTTGAGTGGGATACCTGGGTTTTTGTTTTTATTGCCGCCTATTCATTCATCTTTCTGAAAGGTACTCTCCTTCGGAAAGTGTTCTGGGTGCTGATGCTGATTATTATGACTTCCGGAACGATCGGCATTATTTACCAGGTTTTCAATCTGATCCTTGGCGCTGATATCGACTTTTTGCTCCAGGAAAGCGGTACAAGAATTATTTTTACGATTTCCGTAAACTTTTGTCTCTGGCTGGTATTATTCTTAATTACCCGCCTGTTTCAAAATCAAAGCGAAAATGATCAGCCTTCCCAGGTATTTCTGATCACCGGTCTCCTTTGTGTCACGCTGATAGATGTTTTCTTCCGGCTGGTCAATAAATTTGATCTTCCTCTGATCTGGCTCTTATTCGGCTGCCTGATTGCCCTTTCATTCGGTATCGCAACGCTGATCACATACAAAATTCTTGTGAAATATACGCGGATGGAACAGGAATACCACTTTCAGCAGGAAATGCTGGAAGGATCTGAAAGACAGATCGAAGAAATGAAAGAGGTCTACGGATCTACACTGAAGCTGCGTCACGATATGCGGGCGTTCGTAAATGATATACAGGAAATGGTACATAACGGAGAAATCACTAAGGCTCCGCGGTATCTGGACGAAATGGAACAGGAAGTCCTGCCGCTCTACAGTACAGGAAATCAGGCGCTGGATTCCGTACTGATGGTGAAAGTTGCCAAAATCCAGTCCGCAGGAATAGAGTTCAGAGGAACAAACCTTCATTATACCGGCGGCATGAATATCAGGGATGCAGCGCTCTGTTCCCTTGTTTCCAATATGCTGGATAATGCGTTTGAGGCACTGAATGACAGAAAAGAACAGAAAGGCAGCCGGTATATCTATCTGGGCTTTAATTATTCTTTAGCCGGACTGATGATCATCTGTGAAAACCCCTTGCTCGGAATAGTCCCGAAAATGGTAAAAACTTCTTTCTTCACCAATAAGACAGAACCGTATCATGGATTAGGGATTTCCATCATGGAAAGAATTGCAAATGAAGCATCCGGACATATAGAAGTCACGCTGTATGAGGATTGTTTCCGGGTGCTAGCTATAATCCCGCCGAAAGAAGCAACAGGACTCGGATCTGCCGCAGGAGGCGATTATGAACGCAATTGAGTCACTTACTGAAAGTCTGATTCAAAAAGGCTATATCCCGAAGGAAGAACGTGAACTCTATCTCTATGGCTTGGATATAAGCTTTTACACGATCTGGTCTACTGCTGTTCTTTTTCTGATCGGTCTCATTTTACGGCAGTTTCCGGCTTCTCTGATTATTGTTCTTGGTTTTTACACCTTCCAGTCTACAGGAGGCGGATATCATGCCAATACGCATTTGAAATGCCTGATAACGATGATCGTAGGATTACTGGTCGGTTTATCCTTTGTTTTCTTCAAAAATAATCATTTTATATTATGGACTCTTTTAGGGGTCGGCGTACTTCTGCTGCTCCTGTTTCCGCTGGTCCTGCATCCGAACAAAGCATACCTGGAACCAGAAAGACAGCATTTGTCAAGCCGCTCGGTAATCGTGACGCTTTCCATGGGGGCTCTTGTGATTATAATAAATGTATTCTGGAATGAATTCCTGTATGCATTTTCCGCCGCATTCCTGCTGGCAGGGATTTCGAGAATCGCCGGGAAAATGATATATGGCAAAACAGCCCCCGGCATTGACTCCAGCATGTCATAATTACTCACTGGAGCAATATGGCGCTTATCATTTTTTCAGTTTATTTAGACCAATCCTCTCTTTTCCTGTGCCTCGCGGCACAGAGCCCGAC
>CACZNZ010000113.1 GCA_902782625.1 uncultured Lachnospiraceae bacterium
ATCTCTGTCAAGCAGTTCATTGGCAAACAGTCCCTTTACGGCCTGACGCATCACCGGATCGAGCCCGTCAAATGTCTCATCACACAATAGATACTCTGTTCCGGAACAGATACCAAGGATCAGCGAAAGCTGTTTTTTCATACCTTTGGAAAATGAGGAGATTCTCCGTTCTTTCTTCAGCCCGAACTGGTCCATAATCGCTTCGAAACGAACCATGTCAAAGTTCGGATACAGATTCGCATAAAAGCAGGCCATATCCCTCGGATCAGCATTAGGAAATGTATAAATGTCATCCGGGATATAAAAAATCTTCTGTTTCGTCTGTTCATTTTCAAACACGGGCTTCCCGTCGGCAAACACTTGGCCTTCTTCCGGCCGGAGCACCCCGGCTATCAGCCGAAGCAACGTACTTTTCCCTGCGCCGTTCGTTCCTACAAGTCCAAAAATCTCATTGGCAGGGATTGTCAGAGTAATGTCCTGCAGTGCTGTGATATCTTCAAATTGTTTCGTCACGTGCTCACATGTAATCAACTTCATCCCCTCCTGTCCTCAAATACTTCCCGGATCATAGCATTCATCTCATCTTGGGAAATCCCCCTCTGGGCGCCTCGGATCATCTCCTCTTTCAGTTCCGCCCGATACTGCGCCATCTTCCGCCTGATCAGCTTCTCATTGGGACATACAAAGTTGCCTCTGCCTTTCACCGGATAAATCAGCCCCATCTGTTCAAGCTGTGCATACGCCCGCTGTATCGTATTCGGATTGATGGAAAGATCCACAGCCAGCTGTCTCACTGACGGCATCCTGCTCTCAGGCTCCAGGGCTCCCTGAAGAATGAGATTTTTGAATTTATCCGTAATCTGTTCATACAAAGGCCTTCTGTCCTGATAATCAATTACAATCAAGGCGTCCCCCCTCCTTCGTAGTTTCTGTACCAAGAATATCATGTGTATTAATTCATTTAGTACACTAAAGATATCAGTCTTCTTTTACTTTGTCAACCTTATTTTTTTATCTCATATTTTACTAAAATGCAGCATCTTTTCTCCATCGTACTATGCGGTATTCGTGATATATTCAAGATGGTATATTAGATTCGGCAGGTGGTAATGATGATTTTAGAAAATATCAACAAAAAATGGATCACATACAAGGAACAGTTCGGGCTCGACAATCCCCTTCTGATCGAGGAAGTGCGCTTTGACGCGTCAAAGGGAACGGACGCCTCCTTTAACATCGCAGAGCTATACTCCGGGAGTTACATTCTGCACCTTTCGAAGGAATTCACCCTCTATCGGAGCGAGTTTACAGAATATGTGCTGTGGCACGAGTTTACTCATCTCTATGATTTCCTGAACCAGCCCTATGTCTGGAAGGTTCTGCGCAAACTTTATCATTATATGAATTCCTATTCAGAATACCACGCCAGCAGGAGGTCTCTCGGAAAGATCATCGGTGCAGGTGCCATCGATCCGGACAAAAGTATCATCCCCCTGGCATATCGGGACATCTCCCTGCGCCAGCTGATCAGTGAAACGGTCACACAGGCAGCCATCGCACTCAAACATTATGAAGCCGAAAACAGCCCCTCTGTGTTCAATGTATACTTTCGATACGTAATGTATCTGATGGGCTATGCATCCCACTTTGCGAATGCAGACGATATTCTGGGGTATTGTTTTGAGTATCTGCAGACACCAATCGATCATTATTTTAAGATGTATGATATTCTGAAAAACAAAAACTATAAAGATATCCTGCCTCAGATGGAAATTATCTATGATGAGATGGGGTTGAAATTTGACTGATTATTACGGTAGGTTCTCCGCCGAAAACTGTGCCTATGCATAGCTTTCGGCGGATTTTTTGTTGCAGTGGGGAGGTTGTGACGAGGTCACAGGCTGGTGGAGCCAGGAGTCCCATGTTGTGGGTCTTTTTATCTTTTTTATCTTGATGGGCCGATTTTCTGCGCTTTTTGCCTTGTCAATTTTAGTTTGGGCCTTCATTTTCCTACCACCGTCCGTTGCCGGATAGGATATTGAAAGCCCTTTTCTATTTTCCTGTTTTTCTAAGCGCTGATTTTCGGCCCCTCCG
>CACZNZ010000114.1 GCA_902782625.1 uncultured Lachnospiraceae bacterium
CAATATGACATTGAACGAAATCGTACGCATCAAGGAGATGTGGGATATTTAGTCAGACTGGATCAACTGTCGCAATATTGCGACAGTTTCCTTTTGTACGCTGAGGCTTTGAAAAGAGACAGGAGGCATAAAGAATGAATCTTGGTGCAGATAATTATAAAATGATAGCAAGAGATGCCTTAAAAGGACATTGGGGAAGTGCTGTGATTGCCGGAATGATTGCGGTATGGCTTGGAGCATTTGCTACTTCTTTCGGATCGCTGTGTGAATATGCGGCAGGAACTTCTATCGCTATCTATTTTCTGGAAGGAATTCCAGGGTATATGATGATACTGCTTACCATCGTCATCCTTTGTTCTCTGTTTTATTTTTTCATAGGAAGTATGATAAGGCTTGGCTATATTGATTATAATCTGGCTTTGCTTGATCGGAGGAAGGCGGCCATTCGAAGACTGTTCGCTCATTTCCCTTCCATCTGGAGAATGATCCTGGTAAAGATCATGTATTTCTTCATCATATCTCTTTCTACTTTAATGTTGATCATACCGGGGATTATATCGATTTATTCCTATGCTATGGTTCCTTATGTTTTAGAAGAGAAACCAGGTTATTCCATAAGCCGGATTTTCAGGGCATCAAGAAGGATCATGCAGGGACATAAATGGCAGTTATTCAAACTCCGGTTCAGCTTCCTTGGGTGGAACATTCTCGGCCTGCTGACATTAGGTCTGGGCTTCCTGTTCATCATCCCTTACCGCTATGCTGCAGAAGCAGCTTTCTACAATGAGATTTCAGGAAGAGCAGACGCTTATTACAAACGTGATAAAAAGATCAGCGAAGAAGATCTTTTTGAAGATGAAGACGAAGAAGAGGAAGAGTAACCGATAGACATTATTGGCCATGCTTTTATGTGTGGCCTCTTTTATTTTGCCAAGAGTGCAAAATATTTTCTTGAAACACTGATACTGTTTTGCTAAAATAAAACATCATTATTTATAGAAAGGATAACAATCATGGAGATTTTAGGAAAACAAATAAATGACAGGACGGAAGCGATTGTCAATGACATTACTTCTAAGCTGGTTTATCCTGTGGAGTACAGAAAGATGAATGTGAACAGTCAGGAGGATCTGGAACATCCGGTCGCAATGGATAATGGTCAGAAAAAGTTTCTGATCTGTATAGACAATGATCTTTCTGATGAACTATTTGAAAATGCACTGATCAGAGATCTGATTTACTGTCAGCAGATGAACGACAATGTGCCCATCCTGCAGGCAAAATCCGAGCAGGATCTGGATGCCCGTCAGGTCGCAATGATGATCAGTTCCGTAATCATGGATATCGATATGGAGAACAAGCTGAAAGCTTATGGCATGCATCTTGATGATGTAGATACAATGCGGCTTGCTGATCTTTTCGATTTTCTGAAAGCGGGGATGTCAGAATACAACAGACCTCTTTACCACAACCTGACAGGGCTTCAGGTTACGCTTCTGCTTATGACATCATCCAAACCTAAAAATGTAGAAGATATTATTCAGACATTCCATCTGTCCGATCCGGAAGCTATGGAACTGATTGATAAATACGTAGATATTATTGATCGATATGGTGTCAATGACAAGCGCTCCATGATGCGATGCATGAGAAAAATGGCTGTCGCATCCGGCATGAAAGGGAGAATGCTGTTAGAATATGACGGACGTGTCAGTGAGGTATAAAAATGACCAGAGAAGCGTTGTTTCGAAGAATAGAACAAAGGCCGCTCATTCTTGACGGAGCAACCGGATCCAATCTGCAGAAGGCAGGTATGCCGGCAGGTGTATGCCCGGAATTATGGATCCTTGATCACCCTGAAGTTCTAATAGATCTTCAGAAACATTTTGTAGAAGCCGGGACAGATATTTTGTATGCTCCGACTTTTTCGGCAAACAGAATCAAACTTGAAGAATACGGAATCCGTGACCGGATCAAAGAGATCAATCAACGACTGGTCGGACTGTCAAAAGAAGCTGCAGGAGACAGGGCACTGGTTGCGGGAGATCTTACCATGACAGGTATCTCTCTGGCACCGATCGGTACAATGACTTTTGAACGTCTGGTGGACATTTACAAAGAGCAGGCCGGATACCAGCTGGAAGCAGGTGTAGATCTGTTTGTGGTTGAAACCATGATGTCTCTGGCAGAAACCAGAGCCGCAGTCATTGCAATCAAAGAAATCTGTGACCTTCCGGTGATGGCTTCTATGACTTATCAGGAGGACGGAAAGACACTGTACGGCACAGATCCTGTGACAGCAGTTGTTGTTTTGCAAAGCCTTGGTGCAGATGTGATCGGCGTCAACTGTTCGACCGGCCCGGCACAGATGCGCACTATCGTAGAGAGTATGAAGGAATATGCCAATGTGCCTATTCTTGTGAAACCCAATGCAGGTCTTCCGGTATTACAGGGTGAAGTGACCGTCTATCCTATGGAAGCTGAAGAATTTGCTTCTTACGGCCCGGCTCTTGTAGAAGCAGGTGCAGGTCTGATCGGTGGCTGCTGTGGAACTACCCCTTCCCATATCCGTTTGCTTCGGCAGGCTGTAGAAGGTTTAAAGCCAACAGCACCGGAAAATAAACATCCGATGGTAATTGCTTCTGAGAGGAAATGTCAGGAGATTTCTCTGGAAGGACCTTTTCTTGTGATTGGAGAGCGAATCAATCCTACTGGAAAGAAACGATTAAAGCAGGAATTAAAAGACGGTCTGTTTGATCTGGTAGAGGAAATGGCTGTTTCGCAGGAAGAGATGGGCGCTCATATCCTGGATGTCAATATGGGAACAGAGGGTATTGACGAGAAGCAAATGATGCTCCAGGCGATAGAAAGACTTTCTATGGTGACGAGTCTTCCTTTGTGTATAGATACCAGTTCTGTGGAAGTGATGGAAGCCGCTCTTCGCAGTTATCCTGGAAGAGCACTGATCAATTCCATTTCTCTGGAAAAACATAAGATCGATGCACTGCTTCCTCTGGTAAAAAAATATGGAGCCATGTTTATTCTTCTTCCATTGTCTGACAAAGGGCTTCCAGAGAGTCTGGAAGAAAAGAAACAAATTATACGAAAAATCCTTGAAGAATCAGAAAAAATCGGCATTCAAAAAGACCAGGTTCTTGTGGATGGTCTGGTGACAACAGTCGGAGCCAATAAACAGGCAGCGCTTGAAACATTGGAGACCATCCGATACTGCAAGCATTCCCTTGGTCTTTGTACTACAGCGGGACTGTCCAATATTTCGTTTGGCCTTCCTGAAAGGCCGTTTGTGAATGGAGCATTTGTATCTATGGCGATTGCCGCAGGCTTAAGCTGTGCTATCGCCAATCCGTCCAATGCTTTACTGATGGGACTGGCTTTTGCTTCGGATCTTCTTCAGAATAAAGAAGACGCAGATAATCATTATATAAGACAGATTGAAAGAATGGGACCCGTCAGTCAGAATATGACGAAGGCTGAGAAAAATCCTGCCGTAAACACAAAAAAAGAGCAGAATCCTCCTGTATTCGAGGCTGTTTTAAAAGGTAACAGAGACAGGATTACAGAAATTGTGGATCTTGAACTTGCCAAAGGGACTACGCCATCCTGTATTTTAGAGACAATGCTGATTCCTGCCATCAATCAGGTAGGTGAATTGTTTGAGCAGCAAAAATATTTTCTGCCGCAACTGATTTCCGGCGCACAGACCATGGAGAAAGCAGTTGCTCATCTTGAACCGATGATGCAGGCAGGAAAAGACAAAAAAGAACTGCCGCCTATCGTCATTGCCACGGTAGAGGGAGATATCCATGATATCGGGAAAAACCTGGTAGCTTTGATGCTTAGAAATTACGGATATCCTGTTTACGATCTTGGAAAAGATGTACCTGCCGAGACGATAATGGCTGCGGCAAAAGAACATAAAGCAGCTGTAATCGCGCTGTCGGCATTGATGACGACGACCATGATGCGTATGAAAGACACAGTGAATCTTAGAAATCAGGAAAACTCAGATGTAAAGATCATTATCGGCGGTGCCGTAACTACGCAGGAATTCGCAGATGAAATCGGTGCAGACGGGTATTCCGCAGATGCTGCAGGGGCGGTCAGACTGGTCGAAAAAATACTTGGACAATTGGAAGAACAGGAGTAAAACACATGAAGATAGATGTGATTATCCCTACATATAAACCGGATCTAAAACTTGACAGAAACCTTCGCATGCTGAAAAAACAGACCGTAAGGGCTGATAAAATTCTTCTGATCAACACGGAAGAGAGTCTTTTTCACAGTGAGGTTTTCTCCTCACTTTTGCAAGGGGAGATTATTCATATTACCAAATCTGAATTCGACCATGGCGGGACGAGGAACAAAGCGGCAGCTTCCTGTGATGCAGATATTATTGTTCTGCTGACACAGGATGCGATCCCTGCCGATGAACATCTTATAGAAAATCTTATCAAACCGTTTGAAGATGAAGAAGTATGCGCCGTTTACGGCAGACAGATGGCAGATAAGAAAGATAATCCCGTAGAGGCCTACACAAGGCGATTCAATTATCCTCCGGAAAGCCGGATAAAATCAGCCAAAGATCTTCCTGAACTAGGAATCAAGACATTCTTTTGTTCTAATGTCTGTGCAGCTTACAGGAAATCTGTTTATGACGAACTGGGAGGATTTCCTCTTCATACGATATTCAATGAGGATATGATATTTGCATCCAGACTGATTGAGCATGGCAAAAAAATTGCCTATGCGGCAGATGCCAAAGTCTGGCACTGGCATAATTATACGGCAAAAGAGCAGTTTAAGAGAAACTTTGATCTGGCGGTGTCTCAGGTCGATTACGGCGGATTGTTTACAAAGGTAAAATCTGAGTCCGAAGGAATCCGACTGGTCAAAAAAACTTTGCAGTATTTCATCAGAAAAAAACAGTTTTCTCTGATTCCTTCCATTGTTATTACGAACGGGGCCAAATATCTGGGTTATCTTCTTGGGAAGAATTACAGAAAGCTTCCCAGATGGCTGATCCCAAAATTATCACTAAATCCGCACTACTGGGACGAAACTTGACAGAAACAAGACATGTAAGGTATCATACTGCTATACTATGTACTTTTTCAGGAGGGATGAATCTTTGGAAAA
>CACZNZ010000115.1 GCA_902782625.1 uncultured Lachnospiraceae bacterium
AAACAAATCTTTTAAAAGAAAAATCATTTTTTAAGGAGGTCATCATCATGACAGATATGGAAAAATTAAACGCAGAGGAACTTGATCAGGTAGCAGGCGGCAAAGGAAAAGACTCAACAACATTCTGGACTGACGCAGTAGTATTTGGAACTACACATTACCTTGCACTTCGCAGCAGGCCTGAGCATGACGACAGCAATGAGATCGGAAAGGCAAAGAACGGTGATGTGATCCAGATTTGCCCGGATGTGAAGGCAGGCAACTTTGTTTGGGCAGCATTTGGCAAGAAGCAGGGATGGGTTACCGCTAAATTTGTTCAGCCTATTAAAAGATACAGATAAGACAGACTCCTTACGGCTGATGATCGATCATGAAATGCTCCTTTCCGGGGAGTACAAGAGTGTTCTGATACCTCGTACGTATCCGGAAGGGAGCATTTCATTTTTATGATAGTGTAATCGTAAGGAAACGATAAAAATATTTAAGGCTTTTTTTATTTCAATATTTTTCTCATGTGTTATAGTATGCATGTGTTATTGAGTAGATGTGACGTGTATTCATTGGGGACTCATTTGAAACGATTTGTGGGGATGGTGTAGTGAAAAGAGAAATCAGTGCACAGCAGACCGTTCAATAAGGAGGTAAACAGCAGGATAAGGCGGAAACAGAATCCCAGTATGATGTACATGTAGTTAGTAATAGAAAAGACAGGTCTAATTAGATGTAGACGAAAACAGCTCTGTATATGTGAGTGAAATGATTGAGAATTGAGAATTGAAAATTACAGGAGGTTCAAAATGAAAAAATGGCTTTGTACGCTGATCACAGCTTCCATGGTGTTTACGCTTGCCGCCTGCGGCGGGTCTGCAGCTGTTAATAAATCTGCTGAAACAAAAGCGCCTGAAACAGAAACGGCTCAGGCAGTGGAGACAGTGCAGGAAGTACAGGTGGAAACAGAAGCTCCCGAGGCAGAGTCAGTTCAGGAAGTGGAGCCCGGGACAGATGAAATTGCAGCTGAAGCGGTGCCGGAAACTGGTCTTGAAGGTCCGGATGACGGATGGACCCGTACAGGACTTTTCGCATCCGATAACGGATACATGTTCTCCATTTCCTGGATGGATAGCGAAGTGGATGGCGGTCCCGGCTGGTACATCGCTGCACAGTTGGGTGAAGATTATTTAACCGATTCTTATGGCGGTTTTGTTAAAATGGAAGACGGTGCTCTTAAAGGGACCTTAACTTCCGGTGAAAGTGAAGAGGCAGTTGCGGTAACTATCTCCGAAGAAGGCGAGGATGGCCTTGTACTTGCAATCGATGGTGCTGACAGCTATCAGTTTGCTCCCATGGACTGGGAGGATCTGATAGAGGACTATACAGACGATAGTTATTACTATGAGTATGAGGAAGAAACCGGAGAGTCTGAAGCGTAAAAGGTTATGACCTATTATTCATTAAACCAGTATCTGAAAGATACTTTTGGAGCAAAAGTCTACAAGATTGCCCTGGATGGGGGCTTTACCTGCCCAAACCGTGATGGCAGTCTGGGGACGAAAGGATGTATATTCTGCTCAGGAAAGGGGTCCGGTGATTTTACACCGGATCCCTCCCTTTCCGTTTCCAGGCAGATTGAAGAAGCGAAACAGCGCGTATCCGGAAAGATCCGTCAGGACAGAGAAGGGAAATATATTGCATATTTCCAGGCTTTTACGGGTACATATGCGCCAATTAGCCGCCTGCGCTGTCTTTATGAAGAGGCAATCCGTCATCCGGATATCTGTGCGCTTTCCATTGCAACCCGGCCGGATTGTCTTCCGGATGAGGTCCTGGAACTTTTAAAGGAAATGAGCGGGATCAAACCTGTATGGGTGGAGCTGGGACTGCAGACGATTCATGAGAAAACAGCTGAGTATATCCGGCGGGGATATTCGCTGCCGGTTTATGAGGATGCTGTCAGGAGGCTACGGGAGGCACAGCTGCCAGTAATTACTCATGTAATTCTGGGCTTACCCGGGGAAAGCGAAGAGGATATTTTAGAGACAGTACGTTATGTCTGTGACCAGGGCATATCCGGTATCAAACTCCAGCTCCTTCATGTGCTGAGAGGAACGGATCTCGCAAAGGACTACGAGGCAGGAAAGTTTGAGACACTTACTTTGGAAGCATATACAAATCTGGTCTGCCGCTGCCTTGCTATTATTCCGAAAGATGTTGTCATACATCGTATGACCGGAGATGGAGACAAACGATTACTGATTGCACCTTTGTGGAGCGCAGATAAAAAGAAAGTGCTGAACACACTCCGGAAAGCCATCCGGGAGTGGCC
>CACZNZ010000116.1 GCA_902782625.1 uncultured Lachnospiraceae bacterium
GCATCTGCCCAAGACGATCCAGCACTTCTTCGAAGATTCCTTCATAGGTGAATTTCACCATCCGGTTGCCGTCAGGCAGTACTTCGAGGATCTCTGCCGTAAGTTCCCCGTCACCAAATACTACTTCTGTTCCGGGCCGGCATTATCTGCCGGGTTTGACAAGGGTCTCCCACACATCATCCGTATGTCTTTTCAACAGCAGAATTTCGATGTGGGCACCGGTGTCCTTTTTCGTCCCAAGCAGTCTGGCAGGAATAACCTTGGTATCATTGATGACCAGACAGTCTCCGGGGCGCAGATACTCCTTGATATCCCGAAAAATCCGATGCGAAACCGCACCGGACTTTTTGTCGAGCACCATCAATCTGGATGATGATCTGTCGGGAAGCGGATCCTGAGCGATCAGCTCCTCCGGAAGATCAAAATAAAAATCACTTGTTTTCATATCGTTATGCCCTGATTTCTACATCCATCTTCTCGAGTTCTGCCAGGATCTTTTCTACGATCTTATTGACCTCTGCTGCTTCAAGGCTTCTCTCCTGAGAACGGAATACCAGACTGAAGGCAACGGATTTCTTATTCGGGCCAACCTGTGCTCCTTCGTAGACGTCGAAGAGGGTGACGCTCTCCAGAAGCTTACCGCCTTTGGCTTTCATGACTTTCTCTACCTGACCGACAAAGACATCTTTATTCATCACAAGGCTTAAGTCACGGTTTACTGCCGGATACTTTGCTACCCCGCTGTACTTGCGGTCAAAGGTTGCTTTGCCCGTAATAACCGGAAGATCCAACCCAGCCACATAAGCTTCACATTTCATATCATAGTTCATGCAGACCTCCGGATGAATCTGACCGATAAATCCGGCATATACTCCGTCAATCTCAACCAGTGCCTGCCGTCCCGGGTGAAGGAATGGCTTTTCTTTTGTCGGAACGAATTCCACACGCTCGGATAATCCGAGTTTGAGAAACATTTCTTCAAGAACGCCTTTTAACACGAAGAAATCACAATCGCCATACATGCCGAGTACCATTCGTTTCCTCTCCTCGGGAAGCTCAGTCAGTGGAAGCTCTTTAGGCAGATAGACATTGCCGAATTCATAAAGGCGTACATTTTTGTTGCGATGGTTGTAATTGCCTGCCAGTGAAGTCAGGATTCCGTCAAGCTCGATCGTGCGCATGATACTGTAATCTTCTCCGAGTGGATTGGAGATGACGATTGCCTGGCGCAGTGGATCATTTGCATCAAGGCGAAGCTTATCGAATACTTTCGGGCTCTCGAAGGAATAGCACATGCCGCCGGAGAAACCATTCTGCTCTGCCACATTCATCATGACATCTTCTACCCTTGCCTCAAAAGAGATCTTGCCGGCTGTCGCCTCTCCGTGAGGAAGCGTCGTCGGAATATTGTCATATCCGAAGAATCTTGCCACTTCTTCCGCGATATCCGCTGAACAACGAAGATCCTGTCGGAATGACGGAATCTGAAGGAGGTTGGTCTTTTCATCATAAGGAATCTCCAAACGGTCCAGATATTCAAGCATATCTGCCGCTGGGATCTCCGTACCAAGAAGACTGTTGTATTTATCGGGCTCAAAAGGCAGAGCAACCGCTTCCGGCGGATTCGGATACACGTCTACGACGCCTCCTACCACATCACCGGCATCCAGTTCTTCCACAAGCTGGCACGCACGGTTCATCGCAAGCAGTGCGTTCTCCGGATCAAGTCCTTTTTCAAATTTACCGGAAGCATCTGTACGAAGACCAATCCTCTTCGAGGAAAGACGAATGTTGGTCCCGTCAAAGTTAGCCGCCTCAAATAACATGGTTTTGATATCGTCAGTAACCATGGAGTTCTCACCGCCCATGATCCCACCGATTCCTACCGGACCTTCGGCATCGTTGATCATGATCACGTCATGGTCGAGTTTTCTCTCCTGTCCGTCAAGCGTCGTATAGACATCCCCGTCAGAGGCTCTTTTTACCACGATTTTATTGCCGCGGATCGTATCGAGATCGTAAGCATGCATCGGCTGACCGAATTCCTCCATGACATAGTTGGTGATATCGACAATATTGTTGATCGGTCGGATGCCCATGGCTGCCAGTCTGCGCTGCATCCATTTCGGTGATGGTGCCAGACGGATATTTTTTACTACTCTTGCCGTGAAACGTGGGCAAAGATCCGGGTCAAGTACTTCCACAGCAATATAGTCATTCACATCTTCATCGTTGCCTGTCTCCTTGATCACAGGAGCCACAAACGGCTTTCTGAATGTTGCCGCTGCCTCTCTTGCTATACCAATCATGGAGAAACAGTCCACACGGTTGCTGGTAATCTCAAATTCCACTACAGCGTCGTGAAGGCCCAGTGCTTCCACTGCATCATCTCCAGGCTTAACACCACTGTCTTTATCAAAGATATAGATACCGTTCTCCGGTGCTTCCGGATACATGTCACGGCTGCTGCCAAGTTCTTCAATGGAACACATCATCCCATTGGAAACCACACCGCGAAGTTTGCCTTTTTTAATCTTGATTCCGTTTTCCGGATTCGGACTTCCGTCATGTCCACCGGCTACACGTCCACCGTCAAGTACAACCGCCACCAGGGCTCCCTGCTCAACATTCGGAGCACCGGTCACGATCTGCGTCGTCTCCTCTCCGATATTCACCTGACAGATAATCAATTTATCGGCATCGGGATGCTTCTCTATCTTCTCTACACGTCCCACCACGATTTTTTCCAGGTTTTTATCCAGGTAAACCGCATTCTCTACATGAGAACCGGACAGTGTCATTTTATCCACATATTCCGGAACAGTACAGTCGAGTTCCGGCACATAGGCTTTGATCCATGAAATAGGTGTATTCATTCTATCTCCTTTCGTCTTTCCTAGAACTGCTTTAAGAATCTAACATCATTCTCATAGAGAAGACGCATATCATCAATCTCATATTTCAGCAGTGTGATTCGTTCCAGTCCGATTCCGAATGCGAATCCGGAGTATACTTCCGGATCAATCCCGCAGTCAGAAAGTACTTTCGGATGGACCATACCACATCCTAAGATCTCAATCCAGCCGCTTCCTTTACACATCCGGCATCCCTTGCCGCCACATTTGAAACAGGTGATATCCACTTCTGCACTAGGTTCGGTAAATGGGAAATGATGTGGACGGAACTTTACTTTGGTATCCGGACCGAAGAATTCTACAGCCCACTGCTGCAGGGTTCCTTTCAGGTCTGCAAATGTAATACCTTTATCGACAACCAGTCCTTCTACCTGATGGAAGGAAGGAGAATGTGTTGCATCTACTTCATCGGAACGGAACACGCGGCCCGGTGCGATCACTCGGATAGGCATACGTCCTGTCTCCATGATTCTGGCCTGTACC
>CACZNZ010000117.1 GCA_902782625.1 uncultured Lachnospiraceae bacterium
AAATATACCAGAAATGTATACTATATCGGAAATATGGAGATGGCACGTCTCTCAGGTGGAGAAGCGACTTTCTTTAACCTGGATGGTGATGTTATTGAGAAAGAACTTACCAGAATCGACTGGGATGCAGAAGCTGCTGAAAAAGGCGGATACGAACATTTTATGATGAAAGAGATCCACGAGCAGCCAAAAGCAGTGACCGATACGATCGGAGCCTATGTTCAGGCGGAAGACGGGAAAAAAGTCATCCATCTGGAAGAGACGGGAATCACTACCGAGGAGATCAGAGATATCTCAAGGATTTACATTGTTGCCTGTGGCTCTGCTTATCATGTGGGCGTGGCAGCGCAGTATGTATTTGAAGATCTGGCAGAGATTCCGGTCAGTGTGGATCTTGCTTCGGAGTTCCGTTACAGGAATCTGCTGCTTGATCCAAAAGGGCTGGTTGTTATCATCAGTCAGTCCGGAGAGACGGCAGACAGCCTTGCTGCATTGCGCATCGCGAAAGAAAAAGGAATCCGTACGCTGGCCGTTGTCAATGTAGTCGGATCTTCGATTGCCAGAGAAGCGGACCATGTATTCTATACGATGGCCGGTCCCGAGATCGCGGTGGCAACGACCAAGGCATACAGCACACAGCTGATCGCAGGATACTTGCTGGCGATCGAATTCGGTTATCAAAAGGGCCTGATCGATGAGGATACACGAAGCGATTACATCAAAGAGATGGAGACGTTGCCCGAAAAGATTGAAAAGATTCTTGATGACAAGGAACGGCTGCAGTGGTTTGCAGCGAAGTTCTCCGGCGCAAAAGATGTATTCTTTATCGGCAGAGGTATTGACTATGCGATCAGCCTGGAAGGCAGCCTGAAGATGAAGGAAGTCAGCTATGTTCATTCCGAAGCTTATGCGGCAGGGGAATTGAAGCATGGAACCATCAGCCTGATTGAGGAAGGAACGCTGGTGATCGGTGTGACCTCCCAGGGTAATCTCTATGAGAAGACGCTGTCCAACATGGTTGAAGTAAAGAGCCGGGGCGCTTATCTTATGGGGCTGACAAACTACGGTAACTACAATATGGAAGACTCGGCTGATTTCGTGGTTTATATCCCGAATACAGACAGACATTTTGCAGCTTCCCTTGCAGTGGTTCCACTGCAGCTGCTGGGATACTACATCGCAGTGGCAAGAGGTCTGGATGTGGATAAGCCGAGGAATCTGGCTAAGAGTGTTACGGTCGAGTAATGATACAGGATATAATACCTTACAGATTTCACAATGAATATGAGAACAGAAGCCCTGTCGCGGAAGACATCGTCTTTTGCTTCCGCGGTAGGGAGATTCTGATGAAAGAAGATGCAGAAGGCGTATTGTGTTTTCCCACGGTAAAAGAATGCCTGCAGGAAGAATTGATCTATCTTTTTCGGATCGATGATCGGGCATTTTATCTTGGTGAAGGAGCAGAACTTGAAGAATATGCCTGGATGCCGGTCAGGAGCCTTCGGCGGCTGAAGCCGAAAGAACTTTGTTTTGCGGGGATGACGGCACTGCATCTTTTTGAATGGTACAGGGATAACCGGTTTTGCGGCCGGTGCGGACATAAGCTGCTCCACTCTCCCAACGAGAGAATGCTTCGATGTCCGGACTGCAGCCTGCAAGTATATCCAAAGATTGCTCCGGCAGTCATCGTAGGCGTCAGAGATCATGACCGGATCATGATGACACACTATGCGCCCGGCACCGGACACAGCGGAGCAGGCAATGCGCTGATTGCCGGTTTTTGTGAAATAGGAGAGACGGCAGAAGAGACCGTACGACGTGAAGTGATGGAAGAAGTCGGCCTTCATGTGACCAATATCCGTTATTACAAGAGTCAGCCATGGGGGTTTGCTTCCAATCTGCTTCTGGGATATTTCTGCGATGTCGATGGAACCAGAGAGGTACACATTGATGACAAAGAACTTTCACAGGCTCGCTGGGTATCTCGTGAAGAAATCGGACAGGAGCCGGAGGAATTAAGCCTTACTGCGGATATGATCATGCATTTTAAAAGAGAGGCCTATGCCGGAAAGCATGCGGCACTCCCGGAAAAGATCAAGGCATTGTGGAAAGATCATGTCCCCGGACAGGTTCAAAAAGGGAAAAAGGATTATGCTATCGTGATTCCTCTGATTGAAAAAGAGGACGGATATCATATTCTCTATGAAGAACGGTCACATACGCTGATTCATCAGCCCGGGGAGATCTGTTTCCCAGGAGGCAAAGTAGAGGTTGGAGAGACGGCAAAAGAAGCAGCCCTGCGTGAGACGGCAGAAGAATTGATGGTCCATGCAGACCAGCTTGATGTTATTGCGGCGCTCGATCCTGCGCTCGGACCGGATGGTTCCGGCATATGGCCTTTTGTCGCAGTCCTTCACGGATACGAGGGGACCTATTCTGCAGAAGAAGTCGATCATACTTTCAGTGTGCCGGTTTCCTGGTTTTTAGAAAATGCACCCGATCAGTATCAGGCAAAGCTTGTCACCAAACCGGGAAAAGATTTTCCGTATGACCTGATCCCTGGAGGAAAAAACTATCCATTCCGGGAAAAGAAACACAAGATGCTTTTTTACAGGCGCGAAGAAGGAACGATCTGGGGAGTTACTGCCCGTATTACCAGTGAATTTATCAAATCTATATTATAGAATAAAAAATCAGCTGATCTGGTCTTCAGATCAGCTGAAAATGTCTTAGGGCATTCGGGATTCCTTCCCGTAGAATAGAAGTCGTGACATAGTTTGATGCTTCCAGGACCTCTTTCGTGGAATTGCCCATGGCGATACTATTTTTTACATGGGTCAGCATAGGCAGGTCGTTGTTGCTGTCTCCAAAGACATAACAGTCATCCAGAGTCAGCCCCAGATGGGAGACGATGAAATCGATACCGCTTGCCTTGGTAAGATTTTTCTGCACGATTTCGATAAAACCTATCGGCTTCGCATCTTCCTGAGAGATGATTTCATACTGTTCAGACATCTCTTTCTTCCAGCGTTCCAGATCGCTGTCTTCATTCCATCCAACCACAAATTTATCAAATTCCAGATTCGGAACACTCGTATCCTGGAAAACACCCGGATCAGGATTGACGATATAATAGCGGAGGATCTCGGAAATCGCGGGGAAACGGTCAGGACGATCCTCGTAATATATAGTGTCTGTCCCTTCAAAAATTCCCTGCATTTTTACTTCTTTTAAAAGATTCAAAAGAAAAGGGTATTCTTTTTTCGGAATACTTGAATGAAAGAGCTGCTCTCCATGGAAGAAAATCTGTGTCCCACATCCGCAGATGTATCCGTCAAACGGAAGATCGGTGATAGCCTTGGGCAGACCGACTTTCGTTCTTCCGGTATTGATAAACAGATAATGTCCGTTTTTCTGCGCCTGCATCAGCGCATCGATCGTACTTTCCGGAATCTCTCCGGGGAGGCCGTAAAGCAAAGTTCCATCTATATCAAAAAACAAGAGTTTTCTCTTACGCATCATTCTCTCCTTTTTATCTTTCTTTAGAAAACTTCGTATGGTACAATATCATAAAATGTACCAAGATTCAAGCCAGCATTAAGAATAAGAAAGGACGGCAAAGTTATGGCATATCCAATAGTGACAATTGAAATGGAAGACGGCGGCATCATCAAGGCGGAGCTTTATCCACAGGTTGCCCCGAATACCGTAAATAACTTCATCTCTCTGATCAGGAAAGGATTCTATGACGGATTGATTTTCCATCGTGTGATCGCAGGGTTCATGATTCAGGGCGGATGCCCTCTGGGAACGGGAACCGGGAATCCCGGATACAGCATCAAAGGAGAATTCATGCGAAACGGCTTCCCGAATCAGTTGAAGCATGATGCCGGAGTGTTATCCATGGCAAGATCCATGATGCCTGATTCCGCCGGATCTCAGTTCTTCATC
>CACZNZ010000118.1 GCA_902782625.1 uncultured Lachnospiraceae bacterium
AAATGAAAGTAACAGAACCGTGACAGCCACCGTGAATGAGAACGGAAATACGTATAATATGATCATGCCGGTCCTGTCGACACAGATAGAATATCATGCAGATCTTCCGGAGCGGCCGGTGATCAGAGAGATCCGCGATGAGGGTTATGACCAGGTTATCGAATGGGATGCTATTCCGGGAGTAGGCTATTCGGTTTATCGCGGACGGGCTACGGAATCTCGTACGAAATTTGAAAAAATAGGAGAGGTACCGGCAGAAGAGCCTGAAAATGGTGTTTTCCGGTACGAATACTATGAAAATGATGACTTGTTTTATGCCGGTGTATCTGAACATCCTGGGGAATATTACTTTTATGTCCGATCAAATGACAGTTCGATGTATAAAAATGCCGAGTCTGATACAGTGATGCATGAACGTCCTATAGTGCTGCTTAATGATGACGCTTCTTATTATGTAAAAGTCGGAGATTCAAAATCGTTTTTTGCGACAAGAGTTACTCCGGAGCCGGAAAGCGGTGATCCGGTTGAATTCAGCTGCTCCGATCCGTCTGTTTTGTTAATTGAAAAGAGATCGGATACTGAGCTGCAGGTCACGGGTTTGAAGGCAGGAACTGTTGAAATTGCCATTTGTTCATCTATGGGCATCAGGCAGAAAGTCAAGTACCATGTCTATGATTCTGAACAGTTGATTACCGGACAATGCGGAGACTCGCTAACCTATACGGTGACAGGCGAAGGAAACGATAAGACCCTGGTTATCTCAGGAACAGGGGAAATGTGGGAGTCTCCGTTTAATCTGTTTTTTGATGGGTATTTCTATACGCCAGGACAGGCGATCAAGACGATCATAGTAGAAGATGGAGTGACCAGCATAGGAAAAGATGCCTTCCGATATGGTTTTTTCTCCGTTACCAGCGTTCAGGGGATGCACGATGTGATACGTATTGGAGATAATGCATTCCGCAGTTGTTACAATATAGAGTCATTCGACTTCCCGGAGAGATTGGAATCATTGGGAAGATTTGCGTTTTTGGATTTAAAAACAGAGTGGAATGTTCCGTCAGATAATACCGCGTTTTCTTCAGAGGACGGTGTTCTATTTAATAAAGATAAAACAAGGCTTATTGCCATATCCGGAAAGAGGACAGGAGAGTATCATATTCCGGATACGGTACAGTTCATTAATGAAGGAGTTTTTAGCGCATCAGCATTGTCGGACATATTTGTGCCGGAGAGTGTTAAAGTGATCCCTGAAGGGACATTTGTCACCGGGGATGATGGTTATGTGCTGCATCTTCCGGACTCCATAGAAGTTGTAGAAGATTCAGGCATTGACGGTGTTAATAACGTAAATATTCCGCAGAATCTGCGATATATCGGCATGTGCAGCTTTCGCGGTTTGAAAGCAGACGAAGTCGTTCTGCCGGATACTGTCACACATATAGGCAAAGACGCATTTTGCAGGTCAAAAATCGGAACCTTCGAATTTCCTGAATCCATCACGGAACTGGATTCACAGATATTGGAGTATTCTGAGATAGGAACGCTTATCCTGCCGCAGTCTCTGAAGAGTTTACAGCAGAGGGCGTTTTTTGACAGTAAGATCGGTAAAATTATTTATCGGGGATTTACGAGTCAATATAATAAAATACAATTCGATATTGATCCTGGAAATCTTTATGAAGGCTATTACGGCAGTACGAAAGAATTGTTCAATAATACGCCGTTTGAAATTAATGCATATGGCGAATGGAACGGCTTTACCTGGAGGGCGGAAGGTCCGTCCGGCAATCTGACGCTGACGATTTCCGGGACCGGAAAACTACCGGATGTGTACGATGAGGACAACGTGCCGTGGAAGGAAGGCATTGACGAGATCACAAAGGTCGTGCTCGAAGACGGGATCACGGGGATCGGCGAATTCGGGTTTTATAACTACAAAAACCTGAAGGAAATGCATATGACCGACAGCATGCAGTTCTATGGGGAAAACGCTCTCCGAGGTGTCCCGGAACTGGAAAATTTTGTGTACTGTCCGGCAGCCAAAGAAACACCGATGAACGTCTACATAGAGTATCTGGTCTTTCTTTATGAA
>CACZNZ010000119.1 GCA_902782625.1 uncultured Lachnospiraceae bacterium
TAGACTTAGATGCAGCTGGAAAAGTGCTGGTGGATGGGGCAAAAATGGCTAATGACACCTTTAAAGGAATTGGCTGGTGTGTCGCATTTCTGACAGGATGGATTCTGGAAAGACGATTTGTTCAATTCTCCACTGACATTTCCATGGTGAAAAGGATGACACGGCTTACAGTCGGACTGTTGAGTTATTATGTTGTCAGCCTGATATTCGCACCTGTCATTAAAGAAGGGATTATCGGTGCGCCCGGTACCTTTCTTTCATGCTATTTGCAGATGTTTTATGTCTCATTCATCTTTCCATGGATATTTAAGCGTTTTGAAAAGTGACGGGATAAGCTCATAAAAAATAAAACACCAGGCAAAAACAAATATAAATTGCCGTGTGCCGGAAAGGCAGATTTACGGCAATCGATAATTCTGAACCAAATAAGACAAATCAAGCGCCACCTGACAGGTGGTGTTTTTTTTTTGAGAATTATGATTTTATGTGGGGAATTCCAACGTTTTATGTATCTATAATAGTAAAGGGAATTCTGTGACATATACGCATTTTTTAATGATTGGAGGAGGAAATCTATGACGGTATCAAGCAAAAAAGAAATGAAGTTCGGGTTGATCGTATTGCTGCTGCTGGCAGTGACGATTCTCTTTTCACATCTGCCCGGATGGGGGATGACAGCCGTTAAGGCCGAAGAAACGGAAAGTCCCTACCCCGGCCTTGGAATCAAAGCCATACAGAATCCACAAGCAGAATCATGGGATATTGTATACTTTGGAAAGTTTGATCAGAATAACTATAAACCGATGAGGTTCCGTGTGCTGACTACAGGCACTACGAATTACAGCGCAAATAATCCCGGAAAGAAAACCATGTTATTGGACTGTGACGGTGATCTGGGCATATATCATCCTCAAATGCAATTCGATTATGATGATATTACTTTTGGAGACAATCCTGATACTGTGCTGACCAACAGTTGGCGGGATTGTTATCTTCGCAGACATTTGAACAGTACTTTTTATGACAGATGTTTTACGGATGCTGAAAAATCTGCGATTTTCCCAAGCACAACATCCGGTAGTGGCGGCTCATCCCTGGGTCATGATAACATCTTTATACTTGATACGGCAGAGATAAAAAATGGTTCTTATGGTTATACCAGTAATATAGCGAGATTAAAGTACCCGATTCTTAATCCCATTGCCGACCCTAAAACTTACTGGCTGCGGTCAGGTGCAGGAAATGATGAAGCTTATTGTGTCGACGACCTGGGGGATGTAACTACTGCTTCAGTGAAGCTGTCGAATGCCCTGTTCTATCCTGCTTTGAACATTGATCTGGATAGTATTCTGCTGTCGACAAAGATACCGAATAAGAATGAATACACACTGACGGTGAAAGATAATGGGAAAGTGATTACTTCGGGAGCAGTCAGCGCAAAAAAGAACGGGGATAAGACCCTGATGACGATTCAGTACAGTCTTACAGGAGATCATGCCGGAAATGCGACACAGATTTCTGTGTTGATGACGGATAAAAAGTATACGGAATCCGATGCCAAAGTGATGTTTTACGGGAAAATGGATACCGGTGGAAAGCCTTCCGGATCCACCAGTGGAACCATTGAATGGCCTGAGAATTATAATAGCAGCTGGTGTGTTTACATTTTAGCGGAGGATGTACCTGGTGAGAAACAGACAAACAGCTCCAGCCTCCCTGCCCTGGTTCCGATGAAACATGTACACAAGTATACTTACTCTCTTTCTGAAGATAAAAAAACCATTACTGCAACATGTAGGGAACCCCTTTGCGGGCTGCCGGAAAGTAAGGCTCAGTTAACTATATCAGCTCCTGCCCATAGTGTTTTCCTGGATCGTAAGGATGCGAATGCTGCCATTGAGGATCAAAACGGAATCAAAGGCAGTGCAAAGGTTAAATACTTTAAACTCGACAGTGATGGCAATAAAGTCGGAGACGACCTTGGCAAAGCCCCCGGAGATCCCGGAAATTACCGGGCAGAGATCACACTGGGATCA
>CACZNZ010000120.1 GCA_902782625.1 uncultured Lachnospiraceae bacterium
ATGACACAAGGACGTTTCTGTTGTCATCTTGGGTGACATGGGGACGGTTCTCCTGTCATCTGATTGGAATATGTCAACAGCCGGTCAGAGTGTGGATTATGAAAACAGCCTGCAGGGATATCGCCCCGCAGGCTGTCATGCTTTTTAAAGTATTAATATCAATTAGCAATTATCCTGACTCGGTTCTGTGCTCCTTATCAGTCGAAATCAACATACTTTGCAGATAACCAAGGTACTTTCTGTGTTGCGCCCATTACAGTTTCATATGAGTATATTCCCATAGTAACTCCATAGCATGTTACCCAATCGTCTTCTACAAGCGTATCGCCTGAAAGGACGGTTACCATATATACATCGTCCCAAGCGGATCCTCCACTTGTGATTCTGTAATATCCACTGCCACAGTCCTGAACAACTTTTCCATATATCTTGGTATATTCATCATAGCTTGCTTCCCTGAGAAGATCTTTATAGCCTCTTGTTTCACAAGCGTCCTTATACTGTGACTCTGACATAGTTGAACATTGGACAGATAATGTAGTAGACTTTCCAAATGCTGAAATTGTCGCTTCTCCTGTCTCACCTGCTTCGAGAGTGATCTCACTATCCATTTCATAGTCAGTAACTGTATCAGTTGTACCATCGTCCCAAGTTACGGTAACTGTCAGATCCGGACTGCCTTTTTTGATTACTTCGCCTTCTTCTGTCGATCCACTGTATGACGCGGACAGAGTATCCACCTGCTTCCCTTTTAGTTCTATGCTATCTTCCAATCCATGACATTTTATTGTAACCGTTGTAGCTTTACCGTTGTTTACTGTTGGAGATGCCGGGTTGATTGTAAATGCCTTTGCTGCTGATGATGTACCATCCTTATACTTTACAGTAACCTCAAAATCATCTTCAGACGCAACATATCCATCAGTTTTATCTCCTAGATATTTAATCTCCAGACTTTCTGCTTCTGCCGGGTTTTTATATGTATCAAATTTCGGTGATGTCAAAATCGAGTTCACCACTGCTTCATCATAAGCTGAGGAAGCTACAGACACATAACTCCCAAATGCAGAATAGTCTGTATCAGCAAACAAGACAAACTCGTCGAGACCGTCTTCACTCTTCTTTAAAACTTTCATATTATCTGAAGTACCTGAAAGTGAGTATTCCTCCCAACCTTTATCGCTTGAATAACCGCTTGACAATTCGTCAATATCCAGGTCATCTCCAAAGTATGAAAAATTAGCCGCTCCAAGTACGCTGCCGTTATCCTTATCGTAGCGAACATAAGCTTCGTTTTCAATTGTTTGTGAGTCTGGATTAATAACTCCATTAGTATCGGTTTCCCAATTCGCTGGGACTTCATATTCCAGACCATGAAGTTTATGAGGGGTAGTACTGCTGAAATCGTCTTTGATGGTATCTCTTGATACATACGCATAGATACAGAATGCAATGAATGCGATAATCAATCCACATATTATGCCAATGACTGCTTTGACTGATTTCTTGGCAAAGAAAGCTTTTCGCTTCTGCTTATTCTGTTCCTTTTTTTCTTCAGCAAGTCTAAGCTTCTCTTCAGCTTTTAACCTCTTCTCTTCAGCCGCTTTCTTCTTTTGTTCCTCAAGAAGCTTTGCCTGCTCAGCTTTCTGTTTTTCTAATTCTGCCTGATTCTCTTTTCGCTCCGCTTCTTCCCTTTTGCGCTTTTCAGCGTCTTCCTGCTGTTTCTTCTTTAATTCTTCCAGTTTTTCATTAGCAACAACTTTTGCTTGCTCAGACTTTTCTTTTGCAGTGCTCAAGAAGCCATTAAGAACCTTTGCACCTGCTGATTTGCTTTCTGCCGGCGCAGCCAGTAATTCCGCCTTTTTCTTATCAAATTCCTCCTGCGTTATAATTCCACTGTCCAGCAGTTCCTTGAATCTCTTAAGCTCTTCAAACTTGTCAATTTCAGCTTTTGCTTTAACTTTCTCAGGCTCTTTGTTCTGTTCCTGAGGCTGGACAATTGGTTCTTCAGGCTTGGCAGCTGGTGTTTCCGGTTTTGCATCCGGTTCTACCTGAGGTGCTACATCAGTTAGATTAGTACCGCATTCCGGACAGAAGTTGCCCTCTGCCTCAGCACCACAATTCGGACATATTTTCTTCATTTTACCCTCCTTTTACTATTTGATACTGACAGTCTGTTCTTCAGTTTTTTCTCCATCATCTGAGTAACATGTAAATTTAACATCTATGTCGCTCTTATCACTGAGACTATATGAATATGCACAATGCATCGTTACATCTTTCTGGATTTTTGAGAAGAAATGAGATTCCGCAGTTGTTGAAGACCACCCGCTGTCTTCCTGCTCAACACCATTCTGGAACACAGTAACGTTAAAGTCGCTTTCTCCCATTGAGGTCTCTTCATCAAGAAGGTTTGTATAGTCAAAGTACAAAACCAACATCTCATCGCCTTCATATTCGTTCCATTTGTAACCTGTAAGTTTTAGTTCTCCGGAACTGTCTTTAAGGCTGATTCCATCTTTTATTGGCGTTTCGCCGGTGTCCTCAAAGAATTTGGTATTACCTGTAATGTCCTTAGCCTTATCTGCTGGGATTGTCAGCTGAGTCCTTTCAACTATGCTGTTCCAGTCTTTGTCATATGCAGTCAGAACTACAGTAAGATCACTCGCATCATTTAATAAGAACCCATCTGCTACGGTGATCCTCGCGCCACTTTTCACCTCACTGAATGCGTTATCCTCAGCGTCAACTGTCATTGAAGACTTCTCATCTAATTCATAGCCATTCTGAA
>CACZNZ010000121.1 GCA_902782625.1 uncultured Lachnospiraceae bacterium
GGCCACATCCTCCTCCACCGGGACCGGCTTGCCCGGGATGAGCAGGGGCGGTTTCAGAAGATCGTCGAGATGGAGCTTTTTGACATCACCAGTGAGACAGAATATGAAGCCAACCTCTTTGCTGCCAATCTCCTGATTGATGAGGAGGAACTTATGAGGATGCTCTATTCCGGCAGTGACATTGTCTCCATTGCATCAAGTCTGGACGTCAATGTGAATCTACTTGCCATCAAACTGGCCGAGATGCGCAAAGACGGCCTTTCCATTGATCTTCCCTTTACGCCGGACCGGCGGTTTATGGGCCGGATCGAAGACCGCGCGGATTCCATCTGATGCAGAGCTTCCCGGGAGTGAGATCAGAATGACGGAAAACATATTTATAGCAATCGATATGAAAAGCTTTTACGCCTCCGTAGAATGCGTGGAGAGAGGAGTGGATCCTTTAAAGGCCAACCTTCTGGTAGCGGATCCGGACCGGTCCGACCAGACCATCTGCCTGGCGGTCTCTCCGGCTTTAAAGGCCATCGGCGTTCCGGGAAGGCCAAGGCTTTTTGAGGCAAAACAAGCCATCAGACGATACGAAAAGCAGCACCATACCAGAATTCTTTACTATACGGCAAAACCAAGGATGGCACTCTATGAACAGGTGTCTGCGAAGATCTATTCCATCCTGCTCAAGTATGCAGCCGCAGAAGATATTCATGTATACAGTGTGGATGAAAGTTTTCTGTATGCAAGTCCCTATCTGAATCTCTACCGGGAAGAAGCCAGAAAACAGGGCGTCCATCCCGCCCACCTGATGGCATTGACTATGATCCGGGATGTCCTTCAGCAAACCGGCATCACAGCGACCATCGGAATCGGAACCAACCTTTATCTTTCCAAGGTGGCCATGGACATCATCGCCAAAAAAGCTCCTGCAGATAAAGACGGCGTCCGTATTGCTGAATTGAATGAAGATTCCTACAAGTATCTGCTCTGGAACCACCGGCCTCTGACTGATTTCTGGCAGTTGGGCCCCGGCAAAGCCAGACGGCTGCAGAATGCCTATATGTTTACCATGGGAGACATTGCAGAAAGAAGCATCTGCGATGAAGAATGGTTTTATAAGACCTTTGGGATTGACGGAGAGATTCTGATTGACCATGCCTGGGGCATCGAGCCGGTAAGCATGTATGATATCAAGCACTATCATACCAGTGCCCACTCTCTTTCCCACGGTCAGGTCCTCCCCCACCCTTATACATATGATAAGGCCAGGGTTGTGTTTACTGAGATGGTGGACGTCCTTTGCTGTGATATGTATGCGAAAAACATTGTCGCCAGGGGCTTTACCTGGTGGGTCTCCTATGACTGGAAGTCCCTGGAGGTCTGCCCGGATTATGAAGGTCCCGTTGTTTTAGACTTTTACGGCCGCCTTCACCCGAAGCATTCCGGAGGAACTGTGCGGCTGCAGGAGAAATCCAACTCTTTTGAACAGATTTCTTCCGCCATGATCGCACAATTCGAATCCAAAGCCGACCATCGGCTCCTTTTCCGCAAGATCGGGGTCAATGCCATGGATACCGACACGGATCACGGTGTATTCCAACTGAATCTATTCACCGATTATGGCGCCCTGGAAAGGGAACGGCGGATTCAGGGAGCCATGCTGGATATAAGAAAACGATATGGAAAAAATGCTGTGGTCAAGGGAATCAACCTGATGAAGGGGGCAACCACGATAGAAAGAAACGAACAAATCGGCGGACATCATAAATAAACTCTGTTAAGGAAAGGGGGATTCTTGAATGCCAATATATAACACAACAATCCCCGGCGATCCGATACTCGGATACATGCCCCTGCCTGACAACTTCCCCTATCTTAAAACCCTCCTGCATGGACGGCCGCAGCACGATAAACTGTCCCGTTTCGGAATAAAGCATCCGAAGATGTCCTGTCAAAGGCGGGCAAAGATCTTCGCCCCTTTTGATGCTCTCAGGGGATTCAGCGAGCGGGTGGCAGATAAGGAAATCCTCTATGGAAAGAGAATCATTTTAAGTGAAGAAGAGAACTCCACTCTGGACAGAAAACTAGTTTTTCTGTATCAGGCAGTCCAGAAAGCAAAGCGACAAAAAGTCTCTGCTCCGAGGATAACCTTAACCTTCTTTGCCCCTTGTACCAATCCGGAAAATGATGCTTTCGGATCTGGGGGGCTTTATCAGACTATTACGGGAACGGTTTCCCTCATGGATCTGGAACTTCATAAGACAATAACCATAGAGAATCAGATTATCGCTATAGAAGACGTGATAGACATCAGAGGTGTCATGGAGCCCACATAGGACATCTCTCTTTGATACATTGCTCATTCAGTCCTGAGAACTCACAGACCTGCTTTTCATATTCCAGGTTCACATCATAGTGCGAGTTGACATATTCTACACCATGTTCGAATGCAATCATAGCGTCCCTTTTGCAGCATCTGGGCCCGTTGATCCTGCCCAGACTACTGATAGCACTAGCGGTAAAGGACATATGGTCGCCCCATGTGCCGTCTTCTGAAAGAGGGCCTGTGCCGTCGATAATGGAAAGTGCTGCACCAACGGAGGTTACCGCACCACAGACTCCCCAGAGTCCGCACATGGCTCCCGGCATCCTGAGACCTTCCATAAGAATCTTTTGAAGTGCAGCCTCCAGATCTATATCACCGCCGGCATTACGATATGCTGTCAAAATACATGCTCCATCCAGTATATGATGCTCCGGCCCGTGAATAGCAATATAGTCTTTTGCTGCCATATGCTTAAATATTCTTACCGGATCAGTTCCCTCTTCTTTTAGGATATCCCGAATAATTCTCTCCGCTTTTTCTGAAGTAGTCATACTAATACCCCCGTTTTCTGTCCACTCGGCGAACCAAAGTCCGCCCGGCACCATAGTTTTCCAGATTCTCACAAAACATCTCCACCAAACGGTCTTTGGTATGCTGTATGGTCATGTTTCCCGCCACATGGGGCGTCAAAATTACATTTTTAGCCTCCCAGAGAGGATCGTCCTCTGGCAGAGGCTCATGGCACATGACATCCAGGGCCGCACCGGCCAGACGACCTTCCTTGAGAGCTTTTATGAGTGCCTCTTCATCGATGGCATCTCCTCTTCCCACATTGATAAGATAGGCGGTTTCCGGCAGGAGACCGATTCTTTCCGCAGACAAAATCCCTATGGTCTTCGGCGTAGAAGGAAGGCACATGGCCAGAATATCTGTCTCCGGCAAAACCGAATCCAGTTCCGCCACGGTGATCACCTGATCAAATGCAGTCTCTTTACTTTCTCCGCTTCTGTTACATCCGATAATCCGGGCAGGTTCAAAAGCTCTGATTCTTCTGGCAAATGCGCTTCCGATATCACCGGTTCCCATAACAGTTATCCGGCTGTCTTTTACGGAGTCCTGTTTCCTGGGACGAAGCCACTGTCTTTTCCGGATTCCCTCCTGGAACTCTGGCATCCGGCGGATCAGCATCAGAATCTGCATGATCATATGCTCAGCCATGCCGACACCGTAAGCCCCGGAGGAATTGGTAAGAATCAGGTCATCCGAATAGAGAGCCTCCGGCTTCGTGTAGCGGTCTGCACCTGCGGAAGGAAGACAGAGCCATTTCAATGCCCCGGAAGAGGCAGCCGTCTTGGGCGCATCCCCGAATATAATCTCGGCCTCTTCCAGAGAGCCTTCTTCCCCTGCTTCTGTTTCATTCTCAAAAAAGGAACATGTAAACCCCAGCCGGTCGGCGGTCTGAAGAATCCTTTCTCTGTGCCGTTCTTCCAACCACCTGCCCAGCACGATGATATCTCTAGAGGAATTCATCTTAAAACCGAACCAGTGCTGCGCCCTTTTTAAAGACTTTTGCACATTCCTGCGGGAAAACCGTGTCATGTCTTTCCTGCTTTGCTTCCGGATCAAACAGTGTCCACGGCCAGTCTGTCTTGCTGTAATCCTTCAACTGTAAGGTATCTCCGCTGACAAATATTTCTGTCGGCCCTACAAATCGGTTCAGTGTCTGCTGATAATTCTTCATCATGTTCATAAAATAGGTATCGGGAGCATTGCTCGTCATGATAAGCAGCACCGGAATCGGCCGGTCATTGCAACATGGTGATTCCAGATTGTACGTCAGATTCTGAAAGATCAGACGCTCATACAGTGCACGAAAAGACGCTGTCAACTCCCCAAGATAATTTGGCGATCCGATAATCAGTCCATCTGCTTCTCTGATTGCATCCAATACCGGTGTCAGCCCGTCACGGCAAATGCAGTGGCCTTTAAACTTTTCCTTTTTACAGCCAAAACATGAAATGCATCCTGTATATTTCTCAAGACGAAAAAGATTAAATCTCTCCACCACTGCCCCCGCGGATTCTGCGCCTTTTGATGCCTCTGTAATCAGTGTTTCCGTGTTCCAGCCCATACGGGGTCCGGCATTTACAGCAATTATTTTTTTACCCATATAATCATCCCTTTCATTCTGAATTTACCCGTTCATTACATTTCATAATAATCATACCATACTGTCTGAGGTTCCTGCAAATGGACAAAAAAAGAGCTCCTGTTCAAAAACAAGAGCCCTGTTCTTAAGGTTTACACCTCTCTTAGCAAATATACAAGTCCACCGATAATCAGAATCGGAAACGCGATGATCAGAAGGCCTTTTACAAACAGGCCAATCAGAATCAGAGGGAGGAATAAAAGTGTGAAGAACATTTTGGTCAGTCCCCATGTACCTCTTAAAGCCAGCCATCCAAGTTTTCCGAATACTGAGACCATGCATATGATAAATATCAGTGTTAACATCTTAATCCCTTCTTTCCAAAATATATGAAACAGGTTGTCGATCCTTTCTTTTCTGTTTTGATTTTCTATAGTATAATCAATAACGATGAATAAATATACATCTGACATCACGAATTATCTATTGCTATTTCTCAAAATCAAAGAAATAAGAAAGGAGCTGCAGCAATGACTTCATGTAATAAAATGTTTAAAGCCAGACGGTCGATACGGAGCTTTGATGAGCGGCCTGTTGATGAGAATGTCCTGGCCGTGATTCTGGAAGCCGGCACTTATGCACCAAGTGGAGGAAACAGTCAGTCAACGCATCGTATTGTGATCACAAATCCTGACGTCCTTGACAGGCTGAGAAACCTGGTCCAGCAGGAATTTGCAAAAATGGAGATCAAAGAAGACACCTACAAAAGCCTGAAAAACAGCATTTCCCAATCGAAGCAGGGCAGCTATGTCTATGATTACCATGCCCCGGTGCTGGTTGTCGTCGCCAACAAAAAGGGATATGGCAATGGCATGGCGGATTCCGCAATGATGATTGAAAATATGCTGCTTCAGGCGACTGATCTGGGTATCGGTTCCTGCTATATCAACCAGCTTCACTGGCTTGATGACAATCCCGTCATCCACAGGGAACTTATGGAGCTTGGTCTGCAGGAAGATGAAACCATAACCGGCGGAGTCGCTTTCGGCTATGCGACGCAATGGCCGAAAAACGAACTCAAACGGACCGGAAATCCCATCACTTTTATCCGATAAAACCCTGTTTACGAAAAAAAGCCGGAATGACGGTCCGGCAGCCGATACGGAAGCTTATGCTTCTATGTCCTCGTTCTTTCCATCCGAGGAGATCACCTCAATCTTACAGTTCATTCCATAGGCCATGATCACACCGACGATCACGGCCCATGGTACCGTCATAAGTCCTACCAATCCTCCAAGCACTCCGATGTTTACCGGGATGTCAAGGAGTGTTTTCCCTTCACGGCTAATCCGGATCCTGTCTACATTTCCTTCTTTGATCCTCTCTTTCAGCCGGCCGACCACTCTGTCTGCATATTCACAGGTCTCATCCACTATGTCAGAAATATCCTGCTCTTTAGAAGCATTCTCTTTAGAAACATCCTCTTCCTTCATAGCACCCTTTTCCTTGATTGCTTTGATTGCCTCTTCCACATTGCCGTCGCATTCGGCCAATGTCTGTTTTACTACATAATAATCTGCACCTGTTGCATCAAGAACCTGTTCTATCATCTCTATTGTGATATTCATTGTAATTCTCCTTTCGATCATATAAATGTTTATCTGTTTTCTGAGGCTTCTACAGTATAATAGAATGTAAAAAAGAAATAAATATCCGAAATTTCGGATTATTTACGGTTATTTCTCCAATATAGAGAATTGCGTGCTATAATAAGGGCAGATTTATGAAAAATGTCAGATTTTATGAAGGAGGTTCA
>CACZNZ010000122.1 GCA_902782625.1 uncultured Lachnospiraceae bacterium
ATATTCTCTGATGCTGACGGGACCGATGTAAGGCGCACACATGATTCCTTTATGCTTAAATGGCAGGTCAAGAAGAATCGGAATACGCTCATCCGCGTGCCGCTGGTTTTCGCAGGTGACATTGAACATCACATTCTCCCATCCGTCTCCCCAGTTCCACGGAAGATGATCCGCCACTCGTTCTGGACGCTTTGTCAGCAGAAAAAACTTCACATCCGACCGCTGTTTTATGATAGCCCACGCTTCATCACGCCATGGATCGGCTTCTTCCAAAAAGAAGTCCGAAGTCATGCAAACACGTATCATCTCTCCGCTTTTAACCTTGTATGTCCCGTCCCGGTATTTTGAAAGCGGATACTTAAATCCTGCCTTTGTTCTGTATATTTCGGAACCGTCCTTATCCCGCAGGGAATCAAGATAGTACATATAGCAGTTTTGGCAACCCTCACTGCACTTTTTGCAGCCATGCCACGGATTCCATATATCGTGCAAAGAAGATCACCTCACTCTCAAAAATCACTTGTTAAATGAACACGTTCTGATGAACTGCCGGACATCCGCTCCGTCCGCCAGATACCGTAGCAGGATTTCTGCACAGGCACGGCTGTCGCTGTCCGCCTTGTGGTGGTCAAGACAGATGCCGTAATGGTCACATAAGACATTCAGCTTATGGCTCATCCCAGGTAAAAGCCGTCTGCTCATCTGTACCGTACAGATATATCTCGCATATGGTTTCCACTCGATTTCGTAACCACGCAGGCACCTTTTCAGTACATTCATATCAAACACGGCGTTGTGCGCCACCAAAAGCCCACCCGACATCAGTGGCTCTATCTGCGGCCAAACCTCCGGGAAGGTCGGCGCATTCCACACGGTTTCCTCGCTGATTCCCGTAAGCTGTGTGTTAAAATAATCAAAGTGCGTTTCCGGATTGACCAGTGAATAAAATTCGTCAGTAATCATTCCGTCCTCTATCACGGTTATCCCAATAGCACTCATACGGTCGCTCATACGGTTCGGCGTTTCAACGTCAAACACGGTAAATCTCGACATTGCCGAACCTCCTACTTTTTTAATGCTTTACTTAGCGAATGCGGTATTCCACGGGGACCGCGAATTGCATAGATACCATACTCATCTTTTAACTTATCGAATGTATATTTACCCGGATCATACCGTTTCTGCAGCCGTATCTTCATCAGAGCCGTGATCGTCAGGCTACCGTCCCGGTAATCATAGGGAATATCCGTTTTCGTGACCTTGCACTTATAAAGGATGGCGGAGACAGGAGAAGCCACATACATATAAACGGTATCGCCCGTTCGGATGCCGTTGCCCTGTTTCCAATCAATTTCCTTTGTATGGTCAAAGGCGTGTTCGATATCGTAATACTTCGGATTAGCAGGGACGATCCATTCCTTTGGCTGACGCATCTTTTGTTTTTTCTGTTTGGATGCTGTCACGAGAAAGCTCTCATCGATCCATCTGCAAATATCCTCAAAAGGAACCGTGCCGTCAAGGAGAATGGATATCCAGTTTCCACGGCTGATATGATAACCATGAAAATAGCCTGTCTGCTGTGACAACATATCGGCAAGAAGAGGATCGCCCATTTTCACATTGATGATATCGACACATTCCGTCCCGTCCAGTCCCAGCTTATCCATTGACACATCCATGAAGAGTGCGAAAATCTTTCGATTATCCTCGTGGCGAAGAACAGGAGATGCAATCGGTGTTCTGCCCGATTTAAACGGATAATCCGGCTCTGCGCCGTATTTCTTTTTCACATATTCAAATATCTTTTCCCTCATGACAAGTCTTACTTTCTCTTCGCCGATTTCTTCACTTCTTCGTGGTAAAAGTAATTCACCACGACGGGAGGATCGCCAAACTCGGAACGGTGCTGATCGTCATCCCGCAGATAGGGCATACCTTCCTTTTCGGTGTATTCACGCATTCTCTGATCCAATGCCGTCCAGTAATCACGGCTCTTTTTGTTGTAGATTTCATAATACAGTTCGTCCAGATCAGGATGGTTCTCGTGAATCCACTCCTTGATCCGCACTCCGTAATCGCCGCGCAGGTTCAGGTTTTCAAGCCATACAAGGTTGCATCTGTCTTTTGCCGCTTCGATGATTTCCACCGGATCTGTGATTCCCGGAAAGATCGGCGAGATAAAACAGGTAGCCTGCACCCCGGCATCATAGAATGCTTTCATCGCCGCAAGCCGCCGTTCAATACTGACACCCCTGTCCATTTCCTTTCTGAAATCCTCATCTAACGTGTTGATAGAAAAGGACACCCTTGCGTTTGGAAAGGTCTTGATCAAATCCAAATCACGCAAAACAAGATCGGATTTCGTGGCAATGCTGATACTGATTCCGCTGCCTTGGAGCTGCTCCAGCAAGGCTCTTGTTCTCTCGTATTTCTTCTCACAGGGCTGATAACAATCCGTGACGGAGCCGAAGAATGCCTCTTTTCCCGCATACTTCTGCGGATTCTTTATCTCCGGCCAGCTTTTGACATCAATAAACTCGCCCCACGGCTCCGGGTGATTGGTAAACCTCTTCATGAAAGAGGCATAGCAATACTTGCAGGCATGTGTACAGCCCACATAAGGATTGACGGCGTAATCCGACACAGGCAAGTTCTTCTTTGTCATGATATCCTTGACTTCGATCTCTTTGATAATCATAGTAATTTCAAAATACTCCCATTCTGTTGCTTCAGTATTTCTCGTAATGTA
>CACZNZ010000123.1 GCA_902782625.1 uncultured Lachnospiraceae bacterium
AACAAAAATGTAACAAATACGTAATGGTACCTGGTACCTATTAAATGAAAAAGCTTATTCCGTTTGTTGTGTTGGTGGCTTTGGCTGCTGGCTTTCTGTTCTATACGGGGATGTTCTATCATGCGGAGCCGTCTGCGCTTAGGGCCTTGCATTCTGATGATGTGGTCTTGGTGGAGCGTAAGGATTATGGTTGGTTTTTTGATGGTCCGTCGGAGGAGAATGTTCTTGTTTTCTATCCTGGGGCTAAGGTGGAGGAGACTGCCTATGGGCCTTTGCTGCATCGTCTGGCGAAGCAGGGTATGGATGTCTGCCTGGTGAAGATGCCGTTTCGGCTTGCTTTCTTTGGGGCTGATAAAGCGGATGATGTGAAGGGATTAAAAAACTATAAGAACAGGTTCATTGGGGGACATTCCCTGGGGGGTGTGATGGCTGCCGATTATGCAGCCCGGCACAGCGGGAAGTTTGACGGGGTGATTCTGCTGGCGGCCTATCCCGCCAAATCATTGAAAAAAAACATAAGCCTACTGAGCATTTTCGGGTCGGAGGACGGTGTTCTTAATCTTGAAAATGTATCCGATGCTAAGAAATATGTTCATGGAAAATATGAAGAGCATATCATAAAAGGCGGCAATCATGCATTTTTCGGAAATTACGGGATGCAAAAAGGGGACAACATAGCAAAGATTACCCCACAGGAGCAGCAGAAAGAGACGGTGGAAGTGATTCTTTCCTGGGTTCCAAAAGAAAACAACGAACCGTCAACACAAGAAAATGATAATGAAACTACAACAGAGGAAGGGGAAATGGAAACAGGGATGACACTGGAGGAGATCATGGAGTTAGATGCAGGAATGATGCTGACCGAAGAGGACATGAACGGTCTGGACAAGAAGGATTTGTTTACAGCCCAAATGATACCTGATATAGTATTTACAAGGATGGAAGGAATCTCTTTCGGGGAAGAGTGCACAACCAGCAGGGATGATCTGAGGTATCTGCGTCTTTTGCATACCGGATTTGACGGGGAGACCTATATTGGGGAAATGGTCTGCCACAAAGATATCGCCAGCGATTTGCTTGATATATTCTATGAACTTTATCAGGAAAAATATCCGATTGAAAAGATACGTCTGGTCGATGAATACAGCGGAGATGATGAATTGTCCATGGAGGATAACAACAGCTCCTGCTTTAATTTCCGGCCGGTTGCGGGGACAAAACATCTGTCCAATCATGCTTATGGGAAGGCAGTCGACATCAACCCCCTGTATAATCCGTACATCACTTCGTCCGGATATACCCCGGTAAATGCCGGAGACTACGTCGACCGTGACGCCGATAATCCCTATAAAATAGATGAAGACGACCTCTGCTATAAGCTCTTTATCAAAAAAGGCTTCAGCTGGGGAGGGAACTGGAACAGCGTAAAAGACTATCAGCATTTTGAAAAGGAATAGGAGGAAAGAAAATGCACTTGACATGGAAGAAAATACTCTCAGTGATGATGATTCTGGCTTTGGCAATGCTGACTGGAGCCTGTGCCGTATCCGGGACAAACGAGTCACAAAGTACACAGACTACAGAAACTGACACAGCCACCAATGCAGAAAAAAACGGAGAAATCTACATTTTGTGTACGAGTGATGTCCATTGCGGCATCGATCAGGGCTTCGGTTTTGAGGGGCTTAAACAGGTGAGGGATACCCTGGAAAAACAAGGATACGAAACGATCCTGGTAGACGACGGGGATGCCGTTCAGGGAGAAACGATCGGTACTCTGACGAAGGGAGAAGCCGTCGTAGACTTGATGAACGACATGAACTATGATGTAGCGATTCCCGGGAATCACGAGTTCGATTACGGTATGGATCAGTTTTTTAAAAATGTTAAGAAAGCAAAGTATCCATATATAAGCTCTAATTTTACCCATGAGGACAAACTGGTACTTGAACCATACAAGATCATAGAGAAAGCCGGAAAGAAGATCGCCTTTGTCGGAGTGACAACCCCAGAGTCTCTCGTAAGTTCCCAACCAAAGTATTTCCAGGACGAAAACGAAAATTATATATACGGATTTTCACAGAATGAGACAGGCGAAGATCTTTATCAGGCAGTTCAAAATGCGGTGGATCAGGCCAGAAAAGAAGGAGCAGATTACGTCTATGCACTTTGTCATCTGGGAAATTCAGCAGAGAGTGAACCATGGACGTATGCGGATGTGATCTCCCATACAAACGGGATTGATGTCCTGTTCGATGGACACAGCCATGATACGGACCAGGTTGTCATGAAAAATAAAGATGGGAAAAAAGTAACAAGATCTGCTGTCGGAACAAAGATGGGAAGTATAGGTTACAGCCATATCAGTGCAGAAGGGGAGATAATGGAGACAGACATTTGGACCTGGTCCAATAATATCTCTGCTCCGGAACTTCTCAGTATCCAAAATGACATGACCCAAAAAATCAGCGCAAAGCAAAAAGAATTAGAAAAAATAACCCAGGAGGTCGTGGCAGCTTCGGCTGTAGAACTGACGATCGCTGATCCGAAGGAAACCGACAGCTCCGGAACTCCCATTCGTATGGTTCGAAGAGCAGAGACGAATCTTGGGGACTTCTGTTCGGACGCTTACAGGGATCAGTCCAAAGCAGACATCGCCTTAGTCAACGGTGGCAGTTTCAGAGACAATATCGAAAAGGGAGATATCACTTACGGAGATATCATCAATGTAATGCCATTTAGCAATAAGGTCTGTGTGATTGAAGCCACAGGACAACAGATACTTGATGCACTCGAGTGGGGAAGCAGTACAGTACCTGAGGAAAATGGAGGATTTTTACACCCGTCCGGTCTGACTTATGAAATCGATACCCGAATTGACAGTCCCTGTAAGAAGGATGAGCACTCCATGTTTACAGGAATCGAAGGGGATCGCAGAGTGAAAAATGTCAAGGTAGGCGACCAGCCGATCGATCCGAAAAAGACCTATACTGTTGCCGGTGTAGACTATACACTTATGGAACATGGTGACGGATTTACCATGTTTGATGGTGCAAAGGTCGTGGATGAAGAAGTGAACACTGACAACCAGGTGCTGATAGACTACATCAAAGATACCCTTAACGGCCAGGTGGGTAAAGAGTACACAGATTTATATGGTCAGGGAAGAATTGTAATTACAGAATAGAAATGAAAATAGAAATGAAACAGGACAGGGGGCTTGCAAGCCCCCTGTTTTTTTGCCATGATATCAGAATATGGTTTTGATTTTGTCAATCATCCTATCCAGATCAGATCGCTTTTCCAACGTAGGGATCAGACTGCTTGCCTGCTTTACGTTATCCGTAATAATGCCGTCAACCTGTGTGCAAAGGAAATATTTCTGTGAATCCTTATCATTTACAGTCCAGACCAGAACTTTTTTGCCTTCATTATGAATGGCTCTGATGGTATCTGCGGTGGCGGAATCTTCCTCAAGTCCCAGATAATCGCAGTTGAGTTTCGCCGTTTTTCCGATGGAGGCAAAGGTTAAGAAGCCTGTCTGGATCTCAGGATAGGTGGTTTCAATGTAATTGATCACGTCATATTGAAGGGAAATCAGCACGCATTCCTTTTCCATATTATACTGTTTCACCATACGGACAGCATCATCCGCCATCTTCCGGTCAGCGGTATTTCCTTTCAGCTCTGTAAACAGTACGATCTTGCCCTTGCTTGCCTGAAGCATCTCCTCAAATGTAGGTATCGGCTCTCCGTCGATGGTCAGCTTCTTGACTTCCTCCAGAGTCATTTCTTCCGGTTTTCTACTGTCTCCGGCTACACGTTTGAAAGTCCCGTCATGGTTGATGACGTAGGCATTATCTTTTGTTCTCTGGATATCGATCTCACTGCCGTATGCACCCAGTTTACAGGCAGTCTCAAGACCTGATATGGTATTCTCCTTCCCTTCATTTCCTCCGCCACGGTGAGCAACGATCTCGACATTGGTATCAAGCGGAAAAAGTCTGTCAAAATTAAAATCGATAAGAAAAACAATTAACACAACAGCAGCAACAGCCAGAAAGAGTTCTCTTTTATTCAGTCCTTTCTTTTCTTCTGGGTTTTCCTCAAATGTGAACTCTCTGCCCTGCGTATAGGAATAGTACAACTGCGTCATCTTCAGTATATACAAAGGCGTGCCGAGCAAATCTGCAAGTACCGAGAGGATGACGCCGCCAACGACAAAGAAGATCGTCAGAGGAAGGTTGATGCTTCTCGGAAGAGAAAGGATGCTCAGCAGTTGGAGCGGGATAAAGAGGAAAATGACCGCAGTCCCGACAAATAAAGCACTGATCATCAGGATGTAGATAATATTTTTCTTCAGGTAATCCTTCCAGTTCGCCCGGATCAGCTTCGTAGATTGTTTAGAAGCCTCTGCCATAGGAAGATCATCAATGATCAGTCCGTGAAGGATAAAAAGATGCGCAATACCCACAGACAAAAAGACAAGAGCTGCGAATCCTGCCAGTACAGAATAGAGCGTTGAGCTCTCGATAAATACAGCAATAAAAGTCGGGATACAGAAACCTTCTGTCAAAGATATGGAAATACCCATACCCAGTACGGGGCTGATGAAGGCGATGTAGAGCACGACAAGAATTCCCCGAAGGTTAAAGAATTTACCGACAGATAAAAAGCCCTCTTTGACACACTCCAGAAAGGACACTTTCTGTGCATTAAGTACTCTGGCACTGAGTACTACTTTGGAGTTAAGATCAAAAGCAACATAGACAAACAGGGTAACCAGTCCGAGAATCAGAATCAGCAGGCCCTGCCATGTGGTAAAGAGAAAAAGATAATCTCCGGATGTTACTGCAACCCTGCCGCTGCTTTTTAAAAGAGCCTGAAATATTCTCCCAAACAGAAAAATCCATACAGCAATCACAGCTTTTGTGACAATCTGATAATGAATGATGTGAGGGAGAGCCTGTAGATAAGGTTTGATTTTCTTCATATTTTTCTCCCATATTATAAAACTCTGCCGAAGCAGAGTTTTTAATAAAAATAGTGTATGTTCCGGATTATCGGTTTACTGTCTCACAAATGTCAGATCAACACCAAGGATATTCGTCGTGATTTTATCTCCGTCATCTTTAAAGGTTACATTCATATCTCCGCTGGTCTTAAACCCATCTTTAACAGGTTCCCACTTAAATTCACTGGTTTCCTCAGGATCGACAATTGTGCCGGTACCATCGCCATTCAGAGTCATGATATAATCATCTTCTATCGCTTCTGACGCATCACCCAGTGACATACCCTCGGCCTTCCATGTCCCAACATATTTGCTGTCTGACAGGTCAGCATTGCCACTTCCTCCACAAGCTGAAAGAATCAGTGCAGAAAGAACAAACAGAGCAAATAGTGAGATTACTATGTGTTTTCTCATTGGAATCAATCCCCCCCTGTGATCTCTAAATCATTTATGAGAAAAATACTACATAAATAGATTAACATACATAAAGTCTATAATCAAGATAAACAGGTATCGGAACAAGTGTATTAGTCTTAAAAAATAAATATTGATTAAACTACATGATGTATTATATTATTATTAAAGCTTAGTCTTGAATAAATGAAAGGGAGAAAATGCGTAAGAAAAATGTGGGGAAAGTCATACTTCTGATTTTGTGCGCCCTCATGCTGACTGTTTTATGGAGACATAAGATACAGCCGGCTAATTCCGGGGAGGCTGTTCTCACGGATGCCTCAGCATCAGAATCTCCGGAAGGAACAACAAAGGATATTCCTGAATATCATGGAAAACCATATGCAGAGATTGACAATGGCAAACCTTCTTTTTCGGAGAAAGATCTTACCACGGAAGCCTTTGAGCATTACAGTAATCTGGACAGCCTTGGACGGTGCGGCAGTGCATTTGCCAATATCTGTCCGGAGTCCATGCCGGATGAAGAAAGAGGACCGATCGGAGAGATTCATCCTTCCGGATGGCAGGTAGCCAATTACCATGATCTGATCGATGGAAATTATCTCTTTAACCGATGTCATCTGATCGCCTATTCTCTGGCCGGTGAAAATGCGAATGAAAAGAATCTGATCACTGGTACCAGGTACTTAAATACCGAAGGGATGCAGCCCTTTGAACTGCAGGTGCTTGATTATGTCAGGGATACCGGTAATCATGTACTCTACAGGGTCACTCCTGTCTTTGAGGGAGATAACCTTGTTGCATCAGGGGTAGAGATGGAGGCACTTTCCGTAGAAGACCGCGGAAAAGGAGTGTCATTTCACATGTTTGCCTTCAATGTACAGCCGGGCGTGATCATCGATTATCTGACAGGGGATAACCGGCTAGATCCTGATTATAAAAACCAGTCAGAAATATCTTCAGAAGAAACGCCTGTTTCAGAGAGCGGTTACATTTTGAATACCAATACCCGAAGATTCCACCGTCCTTCCTGCGAGAGTGTGAAGGATATGAAAGAGAAAAACAAAGTTTCAAGCACAAAAAACCGGCAGGAGATTATCAATGACGGATACAAGCCATGCGGTAGATGCCGGCCATGAGAGGAAAGAATAACATGAAAAAAAGAATCGATGTAAATGAATATGCAGGAATGATCACAAAAGCATTACCCAAAGGAATTTTGCTCAATACCAATGGAGACAAGTTCAACTCCATGGTGATCGGCTGGGGTGCATTAGGGACCGTCTGGAGCGTCCCTGCATTTACAGTTTATGTAAGAGAACACCGCTATACAAAATCTCAGCTTGATAAGACGAAAGAATTCACGATCAGTGTGCCGCTTGGACAGCCGATTCCGGAGATCAATCGAGTCTGCGGATCAAAATCAGGCTACAACATCAACAAAGCAGAGGAGGCAAAGCTGACACTGGAAGATGCGTCTGTAATCCACACACCAGGCGTTAAGGAATATCCGCTGACACTCGAATGCAAAGTTCTCTATGCACAGGAGCAGGATCTCTCCTCCATACCGGATGATATCAGAAAGAGGATGTATCCGCAGGACGTGGACGGTTCGAGTCCTATGGCGAACAGAGATGCACACACTGCCTATATCGGGCAGATTGTAGATGCGTACATCCTATCATGAGCTTCCATATGATCGGCTGCATCCTGATTGCTTTCGGAATCTTTGCAGCTCTGGGTTATATCCTGATTGCGGTTCGAATCCTGAGCTGTTATGCTAAGCAAGCAGACAATGATCCTGAGTATCTGCTCGTGCTTGGCGCCCGGTACAGGGAAAACGGGCCAAGCAAAGCACTGAGATACCGGCTGGACGCGGCAAAGGCGTACATGGAAGCACATCCCAAGGTAAAGGCTGTGTTGTCCGGTGGGCAGGGGGATGACGAACCGTGTACGGAGGCAGAAGGCATGAGGAAATATCTTTTCGATATTCCTGACGAGCGGTTCGTCCTCGAAGGAAAATCCAGGACCACGATTGAGAATATCAGAAACAGCCTGAAGTTAACCGGAAATGTACCGGTTGCTGTCGTCACAAATAATTTTCATATGTATCGAGCTTTGAAACTGGCTCGTTATGGCGGGTATACGGATGTGTCCGGAATCGCAGCTGATTCTTCTCTGTTTTATTTTCCTTATAATATGACCAGGGAGGTGCTCGCGGTGATAAAAAATAATGTTATTTTGTCAAATAAGGAGAGGAAAAATGTTTAAAAATCTGTCACATAAAGCTTACAGGAGATTGCTGGGAATACTCACGCTGCTCATGGTTTTGATGCTCTGTATGCAGGGCCTTTACTGGACAGGCATGATTGGTCATGAGGAAAAAGCCACGCAGGAAATCGGAACAAACGAAGAGGAGACAAAGCAGACCACAGAAGGAATCGGGAATCTGTCTCATGACGGGTATACTCTGCAGCAGGTTGTCATCTTGAGCCGGCACAATATCCGTTCCCCATTAAGCGGCAGCGGATCTGACCTGGCACGGTTAACACCCCATACCTGGTTTGAATGGTCTTCCAATCCCAGTGAATTGTCCTTGCGGGGGGGATCCCTTGAAACCATGATGGGACAGTATTTCAGGAAATGGCTCGAGCAGGAGAAACTGTTCCCGGAGAACTATGATCCGGAAGGGGACGAAGTCAGGTTCTATGCCAATTCCAAACAGAGAACAATTGCCACGGCTGATTTTTTCTCCGCCGGACTTGTGCCTGTATCAGATGAAGTCGTGGAACATCATATGGAACTTGATGAGATGGATCCTGTTTTTAGTCCATGTCTTACTTTTGTCTCTGACTCCTATGATAAGGCGGTAAAACAGCAGATGGCAGAAATGTTTACCGATGACATGGAAGGGCTGAAAGACAACTATGAACTTATCAGCGATGTGATTGATCTCAAAGATTCCGAAGCTTATAAATCCGGAGATAGGAAGGGCTTTCTCACAGATGATGGAAAGATTACACTGGAAAACGGAAAAGAGCCGGCGATGGAAGGTTCTCTGAAAACGGCCTGTTCCGTCAGTGATGCCCTGGTACTGCAGTATTATGAAGAGGAAGATTCCAGCAAAGCAGCTTTTGGCCATGATCTTACGATGGATCAGTGGAAAGAAATCGGAGAGATTAAAGATGTCTATGGGGATGTCCTGTTCACGACGCCACTGGTATCCGCCAATGTTGCGCATCCTCTGCTTCAGGAGATCAAAAGTGAATTGACACATAAAGGAAGAGTCTTTTCCTACCTATGCGGCCACGATTCCAACATTGGCAGTGTTCTTGCTGCACTCCAGACAGAAGAATATACCCTTCCGGATGCAGTAGAACTAAAGACTCCGATTGGAAGTAAATTTGTCCTTTGCAAATGGAAAGGCAGTGATGGTAAAGACTACATTTCCACAGATCTCGTCTATCAGACCCCCGACCAGCTTCGGAATCTGGAGCTTTTAGATATCGAACACCATCCATCCGTCTTCCCCTTAACCTTAAAAGGTCTTAAGAAAAACAAAGACGGTCTCTATGAAGAAAAAGCAGTGATGGACCGACTGGATGAATCTATCGGAGAATATGATAAGATTGTGAAGCAGTATCAGTGAGGTGCTATGTGATGCGTCTGTTTATAGCGATACAATTATCTGATGGCATGAAAAAAGCGATTACCACAACAATGCATGATCTGAAGAAGAAAGGTGTCAAAGGGAATTATGTCCCAGTGCAGAATCTGCATCTGACATTGGCTTTTATCGGAGAAACCGATCATCCTGGCGTGGTGAAAGATGCACTGGAAAAGGTATCTTTTAAGCCATGTAAACTGGCACTTGCCAATATGGGGACTTTCGGAAATCTGCTGTGGGTCGGAATGAAAGGGAACCAGGGCTTATCTGCACTGGCCGGTTCGGTAAGAGATGCGCTTGACGATGCCGGTATAGCGTATGACCGGAAAAAGTTTGTGCCTCATATCACAATTGTG
>CACZNZ010000124.1 GCA_902782625.1 uncultured Lachnospiraceae bacterium
CGGAAACTGCACGAATAAAGGAGGGAGGAATCAATATGGCAATCACACAATTATCCGCGTTTCTTGAGAATACCCCCGGAACGCTCTATCAGGTAGTAGATGCAATCACTGAAGCCGGTGTGAATATCCGGGCGCTTTCCGTTGCGGATACAAAAGATTTCGGCATCTTGAGAATCATTGTATCCGACATTGAAAAGACAAAAGAAGCATTGGATGATCATACCTTCATTAACGAAACTCCTGTCGTAGTCGTGAAAATGAACGATCAGGCAGGATCTTTAAAGATGATTCTGGACATATTCAAACAGGCAGCAGTCAACATCGAATACATATATGCCTTCACAGGGTCCGTGCAAAAAAGCGCTTACGTAGTATTCCGCGTAGATGATGTGGAAGGAGCAGAGAAGATTCTGGAAGAGAACGGTGTCAGAAGCCTGAAAGATGAGGATATGAGAGAGTTTTTGAATTAAAATGGGAAAAGCAGCCTTTGGGATCAGACCTTCCTGCGTTTGCTGTTTCGGTTTGTGCGCTTATTTTCCGTCATTCGCGCAAACTCGCTTGCGCTCGAACAAGCGCTCGGTGACGGAAGCTAGCGCAAACCTCAACTACGCAAACTGTGCAGAGGGTCTTCTCCCAAAGGCTGCTTTTTTCGATTGATTTCTATAGAACGTAGGATGCGATTACCTGTCCAATTTGGACAATATCGCTGTTTCCGCTGAAAAGACTGTTATTTTACCTTAATCTTTACTGTCGCGTAGATGCCGTTTTGGGCATAGACATAAATTGTAACTTTTCCTTTCCTGATCCCCTTTACTACGCCTTTGGTGGAAACAGTGGCGATCTTTTTGTTGGAGGATTCAAAGCTCAGTTTGCGGAACGTTTTGAGCTTCAGTTTTTTGTCTGCCTTAATAGTCTTTACAATGATGCGATACTTCTTTCCTTTTTTGACCGAGGCTGATTTAGCCTTCAGGGTGATCTTTTTTACATTGGTGTTCTTGCCGCCGAGGGTGCAGGAAAACACAGTTTTGGAAACGGAAAGGACCTTCCGATAGCCGCCAGATGTGTTATAGGAGACCACGGTGAATTTATAACCGGTTCCCTTGCCGAGCTTTTTGCTGAGGATCTTCTTTACGGTAAATCTGGTCTTCCCGGTCTGTCCGAGTTTTACCATCGCTTTTTTCTTCCCGGCAAGATTTCCGTAGATCAGATATCCCTCAGCGTTTTTATCTTTTATCCAGCTGACAGTGATCGCGTTCTTTTTGACAGAACCGGCCTTTGCCTTCAGTCCGGAGAAAGAAGAATTCTTCAGCTCTTTGTCATTTTTCTGAGCGAAGATTGTCTTTTCAAGATTTTTCACGGATTGTTTATCCGCAGTCTCTGCCTTTTGAATCGCAGCGTTTTTGTCGCTGGCTTCTGTATTTCCGGTAGTACTGCTTTCTTTCGCTTTCACGATCATGAAGTTTACAGTATTTTTTGCCGGGAGGACATAATTCAGATTCGACAGGGTGACCGCCGTGGCAGTATACGGTGTATCAGAGGCCTCTGTCTGTTCACCGGTCACCTTGACAGTGCACGTATCTCCGTCAATGATACCGGTGACTGTGACTGCAGGGACGTGTGGCTTTCCGTCATATGTGAAGGAAGTCTCCGTCCATACAAGACCGACTTCTTTCGGAAGGATCGTAAAGGTCTGATTTCCATTCACTGCATAGTTTCCGCCCTCCTGATCGGTTATACTGACGGTCGCTTCCGTTCCGGCATTGATATTCGACGAATAACTGACCGTGTACTCCTCAGTCGGAATCAGGGTGTTTCCATCTCGGACAGTGACCGCAGGTTTTTTCGCTGTTTTGTCATACACGAATTCGTTCTCTGTCAGTTCAATAACGGGATTTGAGACCGTTTTTGCCAATACACTGACTTCGATGATGTTCGTGTCTTCCACGGCAGGATCTTCTCCTGCGTTCTTTCCCGTCAATCTGCAGTAATAATAAGATTTTCCGGCCTTCAATCCCTGCGGAACTGCAAAATCTGCTTCCGTCGCGTTTGTGATCTGCTGAGGATCCGTTCCGCTGCTGTCACTGCATTGAAACCACTGATACGTTACTTCGCTATACAGGTTGGGTTTGACTTCGACTGAAAGAACAGGTCTGTCATCATAACCGTACTCCAGATCCCGTTCCGGTTCTTCCGGCTGTTTTTTGATCATAGTGGATTTTGCAAGATTATCCCGAACTATCGCAGCCTGATTCTCTGCATATACGGCATCATCTCCATCCGCTGACTTAGCCATCAGAATATTGTCCGTTACTTCGGAGGCGGTGTCCGTGACATTCACAGCATAATCCGCCGACGTCTTAATATCATTCCCGGTGACCGTAGCCGCGTTCTTGCTGACCGTGATTCCGCAGCCGGTTGTCCGGATTCTATTGTTCTTCACAACCGCTCCGGGATTTTCCGTATATATTCCGGTGGAGGTTTTTTCAGGAAGATGGGAAAAATCATATGGAACATTATCATCAACAAAGTTGTTGGTTCCTTCTGTATTGATTGTATTCTCCGATATCTCAATAGCTCCGTTTACATTAGCATAGGCAGCATGAATGATTCCTGCAAGCAGTTGTCCTTCCAGATCTTCGAAACATTCCTTCTTTGCGCTTATCGTATTCTTTGTAATCTGACCGCCATTAAAGGCGTGCAGAATCCCGATCGCAACAGGCGCTTCCAGGTCTATGGTATTGTTCGATATGGCTGCGTTTGACAGTTCTCCGTTCCAGTTGGTGGCATAGATTCCCAGACCTTCGGTAACTGCCTGCACCTGAAAACTGCTGTCGGAGATGCTCGTCTTCGTTATCGGGCCAGTCAATTGGATTCCGTATCCATATCCATTGGTTATTACCTGGATGTCATTGTTTTGATAATCCAATGTACTTGTTTTTGTTTCGGAAAGAATAGTGTTACTGTTATCCACATCGACCGCATAAACGTATTCTGCTTTGGATTCGGGGTGTCCGGTATATGAGGAGACATGAATCTCATTTTCTTTCATCGTAAAAGCAGGCGTATTCTCCGCCCCGTCTATGCAGTTCTTTACCACCACGGCGACTAATACAGGGTTGTCTCCTACAGTTCCGACCGATGTCACGGTTACTTTGTTGCCGCTGAAAACTGCGCCTTTACAATAAGACAGTTCAACTCCTGCAGAGGGGACAATACCATTATTCCAATCGATGGTCCTAAAGGGAAGATTACAATTAAACTCATTGTCTGTCACTTCAATACCGGTCAGACAATTGTTCGCAGTGCCGGTTATCATAAGGCCTCTGTCAATGGTATAGTCATTTTCATTGCCACTTTGTATAGCTGCATAATAGGTAATAGTGTTGCTGGAAATTTTCAGATTGTTTGTATTGCCGGCACAGATGGGATAACCGTTCTTCCGCGCATCTTTCTTGTCGATGGAGATCGTATTATTCGAGATCGTTACATTGTCAGCATCTGTAATCTCTATTACATTTCGCCCCGCTTCTTCTCCCGAAAGGCTGATGACGAGTCCGCTTACCGTCACATTGTCAGAACGGATAGACACAGAGCAGTCTGTAAGTATTCCCTGGGTGTCGGCGGTAATCAGGCTGGCCGGCTTATTTATTATGAACTCTCTGTTATGAAATTCTCCTTCCAAAGCAAATACAACTCCGTCTGGGTATGAATCTTTAATGGTGCCGTCCTCATTAAAATACTCAGTCCAGTTACCATCGTTCACAGAGATGACCGATTCCTCTGCAGCGTTTACTTCTGCTGCAGAAATCCATACCAGTATCGTCAATATTACCGTTAGAAACATGTAACCCCATTTTTTCATTGCTACCCCTCCTCCGCATAGAAATCATGCTATTCTTTACAACAGCCAGTGTTCTTTAACAATCTGGAATATAGATGCCGGTTACTATAATATATTGTACCATGCATAGCTGGTTCTTTGAAAGCAGATATTTTTACAAAACTCCGCTCAGAAATACCAGCAGCAGTAATACCGGAAGAATATACTGGAAGTATGGCTTTAGTTTCGCGGAGAATTTCATTCCTTTTCCGTAATTGCATTCTTTCATATAGGCATCGAAGCCCCAGCCGATTCCGGTGACGCAAAACAGCAGGAAAATGAAGGAGCCGAGGGGCAGCAGAAAGCTGCTTACAATATAATCTTCGAAGTCAAGAATCGTCTCTTTCCCGAGAATGTGAACGGCATTCCACACATTAAAGCCGAGAATGCAGGGCATGCTTCCAGCCAGAACGAGGATCAGGTTGATAAGGACCGAACGTGGGCGGCTGATTCCAAAGGTGTCAATCAGGAAGGAGATCAGATTCTCTGACACAGCGATAACGGTAGAAAAACTTGCAAATGTCATGAATAAGAAGAACAGTGTCCCCCAGATTCGGCCGCCTGTCATGTTGATAAATACATTTGGCAGGGTGACAAAGATCAGGGCTGGTCCCTGATCGGGCTGAATCCCGAAGGCAAAGCAGGCGGGGAAAATGATCAGGCCGGCCATGACGGCAACAAAGGTATCCAGGGCGCATATGGTTGCGGCTTCTTTGGGAAGAGTGTTTTCCCTGGACATATAACTTCCGAAGATTTCCATGGAGGCGATTCCTAAACTGAGGGTAAAGAACGCCTGATTCATGGCGGCGGTTATTACATTTTTCAGGCCTGCCGCCTGTACTTTTCCAAGGTCGGGGATCAGATAAAACCGCAGTCCCGAGGTGCCTCCCGGCAGCAGGATGCTGTGGACGGCAAGGATGACGATCAGCAGCAGAAGAGATGTCATCATGTAGGTGCTGATTTTTTCGATACCATTTTGCAGGCCCTTGGAACAGACAAAGAAACCAAGGAGCACGGTAAGGGCCATCCATCCTGTCAACTCGACGGGGGAGGCAAGGAGACGGTTAAATTCTTCTCCGACAGATTGTGGTGTCATGCCGGCATGAAAAGAACCGGCTGCAAATTTGTAAAAATAAGCGACCATCCACCCGGAGACAGTCGTATAATACATCATCAGCAGTAAGTTGCCGATCAGACATACCCATCCGTGGATATGCCATTTGGTGCCGGGCTTTTCCAGTGTTTTATAAGCATGGTAGGCACTTTTCCTGCTGGCCCTTCCCACAGACAACTCCATCGTCAGGACAGGAAGCCCCATTGTAATAAGGAATAACAGGTAGAGAAGAACAAAGAGTCCTCCGCCATTTTCCCCTGCTACGTAAGGGAAGCGCCATACATTTCCAATGCCGATCGCACATCCGGCGCTTACCAGTATAAATCCAAGCCTTGAACCAAAGCTGTCTCTATTCATAATCATCCTCTCTTTCTCCAGTTATAGACAACACCTAAAATACACCATAGAATCATGTTTTGACAAGGGTAATCTGGGCTTTTATGAAGAGGATACGGTGTGGATTCACAGAGCAATATGTGATAGTATGGAATAAGAAAAAACATGGGATGAAGGAGTACAGTGATGAAAAGGATGGTTTACATTGTCATGGCAATAGGGATTTTGGGCTGTTTGCTTAGCGGATGTTCCAAGGAAGATCCGGCTAAAGAAGAGATGCAGAAGAAAGTTGGAATCAATCAGGCTATCACAGGAGAATATGACAAAGAACTGGCTGTTTCATGCAGCAATGGAATCTTTGTCGGACAGAAGGATGGGTCCGTTGTATCCTATAAAGGAATGCCGTATGCAAAGCAGCCTGTCGGGGAACTTCGGTGGAAAGATCCGGTTCCGGCAGAGGATCAGGATGGGGTATACGAGGCAAAATATTTCGGCAAGAGTCCGATCCAGACGGAGTGGTTTTCCGAAGTAGGTTCTTACTATCAGCAGGGAGAGGATTGTCTTACGTTAAATGTCTGGACAAATCAGGCCGGTCCCGCGGATGGAAAGACGGTCATGGTCTTTTTCCATGGAGGATCCTACGGGTGGGGTGGAACGAGCGATCCTATGTATGACGGACATAACCTTGTTGAGAAATATCCGGATCTGGTGCTGGTTACCGTGGAGTACCGTACAGGAATCATGGGCTTTATTGATTTTTCTGATGTGCCCGGCGGAGAGGATTATAAAACCAGTGGCAATCTTGGCTTGTTAGATCAGGTTTGCGCTCTTAAGTGGGTACAGAAAAACATCAAGTCCTTCGGTGGGGATCCTGACAATGTGACGATATTCGGAGAATCTGCAGGAGGGGGCAGCACAGCACTGATACCGCTGATGGATGGTACAGAGGGGCTTTTTAAGCGTGTGATTGCTGAGAGTGGGTCACCTGCTCTGACATTTAGCAAAAAAGAGTGTGAGAACCTGACACAGATGCTGCTGGAGAAGAGCGGATGTTCCACATTGGAAGAGCTGAAGGCACTCAGTGAAGACAAATTGAAAGAACTCAATGAAGAACTCAATGACAGCAATAATTTTCCGGAGCGTGACGGGATTATTCTGCCCGAAGACTTGTATGGTGCCTGGGAAGATGAAAAACTGGCCGATCTTGACGTTTTGACCGGCACGAACAAAGATGAATCCAGGTATTGGATACGGGAGCTGGGATATTCTTTCCCGGCTGTTCCGAACCTCTGGGTTTATAAAGCGCAGATTCCTTTCATGTATGAGAATAATCTCAAGGAACTTAGTTCAGAGGAAAAGAAACTGGTTGATAAATTTATGAAAATGCAGCAGGGAGAGAAGATATGGAAACTCTCAGAATTCTACAATGAACTCTTGTTCCGGATCCCGGCCCTGCGGCAGGCAGTATCCCACAAAGGGAAGGCATACAATTATTATTGGACGATGCCCGGAGAGGATCCGGTAATCGGTGCCTGTCACGCCACAGAGCTTTCCTATGTGTTTCATAATCCGGAAGTAAAAACATATAATGGAAATCTTTATAATCAAGAACTGGCAGACACCGTGCAGGATATGTGGGTAAACTTTGCACGAACCGGCAATCCAAGCACGAAGGAATATACCTGGGAACCTTATGAGGAAGAAACCAGAAAAACGATGATTCTGGGGGAAGAGACGGGCATGACCGAGGATCTGAAAAAGGAACAGAGTGAATTGATAGAGCCTTTGATGGATCACTATTTTAACGGGTGTTATTCCCAGCTTGATTACAATGTCCCTCAGTTGTATAATCTGATTGGTATGGCAGTAGGAATCGTACTTATCATTGCAGGTGTGATTGGCTGGGTTATCCATTTGTGCATAAAGCGTAAAAAGTAGAGGTACGGTCCGGGGCAAACAGCATTGCTATTTGAAAATGGTTGGTGTATAATCCATATAATGGAAAGGCAAAAGAGCTGGAGCACATTTGGATATGAAGAAGAAAAATCGCATAGTCAGACGAGCGGTACTGTTCTTTTTTCTCGGAATCGTAGTGGTGACGGGTGTCATCGTAGCAAGTCTGATGGGTGATCAGGAAAAACAGGAAATCA